>JAEUIF010000146.1 GCA_016795185.1 Planctomycetia bacterium
TGCTGCAACTCGTCGAGCAAGTCCAGTACCGACGCAGCACTCGGCAGCGCCCGGCCCGGAATCGGCTCGACGCACAGGCGGACCATGCGCCCGGCGGCGTAGTCGGCCAGCAGCGCACAGCCCTCGGCGAAGCGCTGGAGACCATCCGCGCTGCCATCCAGGCCCGCCGTGAGATAGGCGTGCGTCGCGCCCAATCGGGCGGCATCGGCAATCTGCAACTTGATCTGCTCAAGCGCCGCGCGCCGTGACTCGACCGACGGCGCATCCAGGGACATCTCATCCGGCAAGCCCTTGCCGATGCCGCCGCAGGAAACAATCAGGCCGCTGTCGGCGAGGGCTTCCCGGTGCGCCGCCGGCCGTTCGGCCAGCGCGACGACATCGACATGCGCGAAACCCATCCCTGTCACACAGCGCACCGCCTCCTCGAACGACACGGGCAACGACGACAGCAACGCGGACAGGAACATCGGCCGATCTCTCGCCGTCCAGTTTGGTTAATGGCCCGTCATGGGCACTACTCCATGCGTCAAAGTCAAGTGGACAGTGCCTGGCGGAACTCATCCAGCGACTGGGCCACGACCGCGGCATCGAACCAACGGGCCAGCTGTTCGGTGTCGTGATTGCCCTGGATGACGGCAGCCAGTTCGGCTGGCGGGCCCGGCGGGAATTTCTGTTTCAGCAAGCGCAGCAGCATCCGCGCTTCTCCCTCGGCGATCCACTCCGACACGACCTTGGATTCGATCATGTTCCACCCTTGTAGAGCGTCCTTGCGGTTCTGCACCATCGGGCGATCACTCCTTGGCGAGCAACAAATCCAGCACCCAGCAACCGCGCACGTGCTCTCCCGGCTGCCGGCAGTGGTTCAGGATGTCGGCGTTGTCGCAGCCGGCGTCTTCGAGGGCATCGGCGAGGATGGGCAGGCAATCGAAGGTGCGTTCGTCGTAAATGCCCTGGGCCAGCGATGTGACAGTCGATGTGAGCCAGGCCGGATGAACGGATACGGGGCGGAACGGGTTGCCGAATAGATCGCGGATCAAATTGCATTGAGTCATCAGTTCCGCGTGCCAGCGTGTCCCGGCTACAGTCAACCCTTCCTCCACCACAATGCTCGGATGGAGAAATCGCCACCGTAGAAAGAATGTATCCTTGTCAATGCCTGGGTCGCTTTCGGCCACTGCCACTGCGTTGACCGCATAACAGGCGGCAAAGGAGAAGCCGCCATCATAGCTATCGTGATCCAGAAAAGGCGGGTCGCCGGGGCCAATCCACAAGGTTGTGCTGCAATAGCCCGTATCCTTAAAGGGCAAGATAGCGCCCCCAGCCGCTCTCAGCGCGTGCCACCCGCCCGATCGGTCAGGGGCAGCGTCAGGCTCTCCGCCCTCCGGCCAGTAAGTCTTGCCCGCCGCTTCCACAAGGGCGACGGCTGCCTCTCGCTCTGCCTCGCTGGCGTGCCCATCCGCATAGCGCTCGGCTACCTCGATGGCGTGCTTCGCTGCGGGTGGAAGCAACCGCCAGATTCGCCGACAGCAAGCTGCGAGAAACAACCGTCGCTTCCGGACATACACTCGTGGTCGATAGTCGAAACGGTCTTCGTCCCAGGAATCTGTCATCCCGAGGGCGGATCGACGGAGTGAGCAAACGTGTTCAATCAGGTTGTCCGGCCAGTCGCTGGCGAACCACTCGGCTTCGGTCATGGGCAATTCTCCGCTGTTACTTCGCCGCGTTCAATCGCTTGGCCGGCGTCACGGCGGTGGCGACCACGGTCTTCTTATCCGCGCCGATCAGTTCGGCGCGCACGGCCAGGTCGTAGGTCAGCGGCGGCAGGTCGGCGGGGATGAGGATTTTCAGGTCGGAGGTCTGCTCCGGGGCCTTCTCGTCGGTCAGTTGCGGCATGCCTTCCAGGCGGATGGCGCGGTTCAAGTCGTCCTTCTTGTCCTTGCCCTTGGGCACATCTTGATTGGTCAGCAGGGTCAGCCGGATTGGTCCTTTCGTATCGGCCATGCGGAAGACCTTGACCTTGGCCGGGACGTTGCCGCCGAGGGGCAGGCCCGCTGGCTCGGCTTCCCAGGTGATGCCGATGACGCCCGGTTCGGTGATGGCCACGCCCAGCTCGCCACGCACCCAGGGCTGCACCTTGCTGAAGGGCGTTTCCGGGAGCAGGGCCAGGCGTTGCAGTGAGACGCCCGCTTCGGTGCTGCTGCCGGTGATTTGCACCACCGATTGGCCCAGCTTCGCGCCTTCGGGCGCGGACAGCGACAGCAGCGTTTCCGTGGTGCCCGCCGGAATCTCGTCGCCGCTGAAGATGGTGCCTTCGGGTAGCCCCGGCAGCGCCAGCTTGATCGGGCCGTTGTAGCCCGAGCGCGTCGCCCGCACACGCACGATGGCAGCGCCGTTGCGCGGCAGGTGCGGGCGGTCGTCCAGCAGCGCCAGGCTGAAATCGGGCTGGCCCAGCGGGGTGACGGCCAGCCGGTAGATGAAGTTCGCGCCGCCCCGGCCGTGCAGGTCGGACACGCAGGCCAAAAGCGAAGTGACACCTTCGGGCACCGTGTATTCCAGGCCCGGATCGAGGGTGCCCGGTTGGTCATCGCCGCGCACCAGTTGCGTGCCCGCTTCGTTGCGCAGCACCAGCACGCCGTCGAGCGGCGAACCGGCGCGCTCGGCCAGCAGGTCGAAGCGCAGCTTGCTGCCCGGCTGCACCAGCAGCTTGTAGCGGTCCTCTTCCTTCGGAGCGCGCAGCCGGCCGTTGATGCCTGCCGGCAGCGCTACTTCCTGGAGCTTGCCTTGCCCCTCGGCTTCGATCACTTCGGGCGTATCGCTGACCAGCACGCGCGGCGTCGAGCCGATGACGCCGGCCGGCAACGGCAAGCGGACATACGAGCCGCCGGGGGCGCTGGACAGGTCAGCCTCGACCTTGACGGTTTCCGGCACGCTGCCGACGAGCTGGAAAGCCGTCTTGCCGCCACGCTGCCCGGCGAGCGGGAACGCCAGGTCCGCGAACTGGAGGTCGCCAATTTTCAGGCGGAAGCGGCCGGGGTTGCCCGCCTTGTACTGGGCATCATGCAGTTCGAGGGTGTACATGCCATCGACGGGCAGCGTGGCGGTCAGGCGGGCGTCGCCGCCGAGCGGATTGCTGCCCTGCGCCCAGGCCAGTTGCACGCGCTTCGGGTCGTAGAGCTTGACGATGGGTTCAACGGCCGAACCCAGGCGTCGGGCCTCAACCTCGATCACCAGCCGCTGTCCTTTCTTGCCGGCCAGTGCGGTCGAAAGCACATTGCTGCCGGCCAGGGTGCCGTGCAGGTTCGCGGGCAAGGCGCCGATCTGGGCCGCGAAGGGCTGCGAGGCACCCGCGTCGATCTCGACGGCCACGGGCGGCGAGATGCCCTTATCGCTGGCCACGCGCAGCGGATAGACGCCGGGAGCGATGCCGTCCGCGAGTTTCACCTCGATCTGGACTTTCTTATCGGTCGCGCCATCCTTGACCTTCTGCTCGGCGATCGGCACCGGCAGGAGGATGCGCAGGTTCGGCGTCAGGTCGGTGCCGTCGATGATCAGGGTGGCGGTGCCGCCGGCTTGCAGCGTCGGCACCGCGATCTTGGCGATTTGTGGCGGGGCGGCCTCGGCGGTGAAGACGGCGACCAGCAGGACCAGGGCGACGCACGCGAGGCGGCGGGGGAGGTTCATGGCGGGATTCCTTGGAGTTGATTGGGGTTGCAAAGCCACGAGCGGCTGGGAACAAACTTAGAGCAGTTTGCGACCGGCTGGAACGGTCCGCACAGCGGACCCTACGAGAATTCTGTAGGGTCCGCTGTGCGGACCAGAGCGCCGGGTGCTCCATCCATCTGCGAAACGCTCTAACCCCTTCCGACATACAGCTGCCCGACGGGCAGCACGATGGCTTCCAGAAAGTTCACGTGCGGCGGCATGGTGGCCATCAGGACGGCGGCCTGGGCGAGTTCCTCCACGGTCATCATCGGCTCATCGTCTTCTTTCTTGACAGTGCCGACGCGCCGCTCGACCAGGGTGTTGCCGGGGTGCAGGCAGCCGCAGGAGATGCCGAACTCCCGGCCTTCGAGGGCCGTCACCTGGGTCAGTCCCCAGATGCCATGCTTGCTGGCGCTGTAGGCCGCCGAGCCGGGCCGCACCCGCTGGGCTGAAATCGAGCCGATGTTGATGATGCGCCCGCCGCCCTGCTTTTTCATGATGCGCATGGCTTCGCGGGTACAGAGAAACGGCGCACGCAGGTTGACGGCAATCACCTTGTCCCAGGCCGCGACGGAAAGCTGGTCGAGCGGCCCGCCGTCGAACGCGCCGGCATTGTTCACCAGCACATCGAGACGCCCGAAGCGGGCCAGGGCTTTCGCGAAAACGTCCTGAACCTGGGCCTCGTCGGTCATGTCCGCCGGTAGTGCGAGCACGTTCGCGCCCTGGGCGGTCAGCTCGCCAGCGGTCTGCTGTAACTCGGCCTGGCCGCGCGCCGTGATGGTCAGCGCCGCGCCCTCGGCGGCCAGGCCGAGCGCGATGCCCTTGCCGATGCCCTTGTTGCCGCCTGTGATGAGTGCAACTTTGCCCGCCAACTTACTCATGATGACGCTTCCCTGGTTGTTCGCTTGTCGTGGTTGCGATACTGTAGCCGACCGGGCGGCCGGAATGCAATTATCCACGAGGAATTGCCGATGCTGATGATCCGAGCGGAGGAACCCCGCGACCGGGCCGCCGTGTTTCGCGTCAACGAGCTGGCTTTCGGGCGACCGGGCGAAGCCCAGCTCGTCGACGCCCTGCGCGGGGGAGCGCAGCCGACGCTGTCGCTGGTGGCCGAGCAGGATGGCCAGGTGGTGGGGCACATCTTCTTCAGCCCGGTGACGATTGAATCGTCAGCAGGGAATCAAACCGCGCTCGGACTCGCGCCGATGGCGGTGCTGCCAGAACGACAACGCCAGGGCATCGGTTCGCAGCTGGTGCGCGCGGGGCTGGACGGCTGTCGGCAACTCGGACAGCCGGCCGTCGTGGTGCTGGGCCATCCGGAGTTTTATCCGAAGTTCGGCTTCGTGCCGGCGTCCGGCTTCGGCTTGCGTTGCGAGTACCCGGTGCCCGACGATGTCTTCATGGCTTTGGAACTGTCGCCGGGCGCGCTGGCGGGCCGGCAGGGGCTGGTGAAGTACGGCCCGGAGTTTGCCAAACTATGAGCGGCCCGGTTCGTAGTTCCGCCTTCAGGCAGCGAGCGACTCACCGCCTGAAGGCGGAACTACGAACAAAGAGTCGGAGCATCGCAACGCATGAGCAAGTTCATCCGCGTTCGTTCGACCAGGTTTGCGATCCTCCCCGGCGAAGAGCAGGAGTTGGTCAACGAGGGCATGTACGGCAAGGCCCTGGCGCAATATCTGCAACGCAAACTGCAAGAGCGCGGCTACGACGCTCCGTTTTTCTGCTGCGAGGACTGGGGTTGGTGGGTTGAGCTGAAGGGCACGCCGTGCGCCTTTGGCGTTTGTATCTACTGCGGGCCGCAGCAACCGGACGGGCTGCTCGACCTGTTCTGCACGGATGGGGCTGTTGCGCCGAGACAGTGGAGTTGGCGGCGATTCCGCTTCATCGATATGACTGGCGCTATCGAAAAGCTGCACGCGGACCTGCTGGCCATCTTCCGCGCCGATCCCGAAGTGCAGTTGCTCGCCACGGACCTGGATGCACTGCCCGATGACTGAATCACGCCGCCAGCGCATAGAATGAGAGCATGTGGGATGCACGCCTTTACGACGACCGCCATGCCTTCGTCTGGAAGCACGGGGCCTCGCTTGTCGAGTTGCTCGCGCCGCAAGCCGGCCAGGAGATTCTCGACCTTGGCTGTGGCACGGGGCATTTGACTGCGCGGCTCGCGGCGACCGACGCCGTGGTGCTGGGGGTCGATAGTTCGCCGGCCATGATCGACGAAGCGCGTCGGCTATATTCCGCGCTGACCTTCGAGGTGCAGGATGCCCGCCGGCTGCCGTTCACGAACCGATTCGACGCCGTGTTCTCGAATGCGGTGTTGCACTGGGTTCCGGAGGCGGCAGCGGTCGCGACCGGCGTATACAGGGCATTGCGGCCTGGCGGGCGCTTCGTCGCGGAATTCGGAGGACACGGCAACATTCGACAGATCGCCGCGGCTCTGCAAGCAGGCTTGAAACAGCTGGGAATCGGTGCCATCGAGCCGCCGTGGTACTATCCGAGTATCGGTGCATACACCGCGCTGCTCGAACGGGCCGGGCTCGAAGTGACCTTCGCCACGCTCTTCGACCGCCCGACGCCGCTCGAAGGAGACGACGGCCTGCGGCGCTGGATCGAGATGTTCGCCGGTCGGTTTCTGGAGGGCGTGCCGCCGGAACGGCGGGAAGACTATTTCCGTGCGGTCGAGAAAACCTTACGCCCAACGCTGTGCCGCGAGGGCGTCTGGACCGCCGACTATCGGCGCTTGCGGGTTGTTGCCTGGCGGCGCGAAACGGCGACCGAATGATTTCACTGCAATTCAGCGGAGCCTCTGCGATGCCGACCTGGCTCGAACGCTGTCAGCGGATGGTGCGCGGCGAGGAGCCGCCCCCGCCCATTGGCCGGCTGCTCGGCTTCATGCTCACGGCCATCGAGCCGGGGCGGGCCGTCTGCGTGCTGCCGGTGGACGAACGGCATCACAATCCGCTCGGCACGCTGCACGGCGGCGTCTACTGCGACCTGGCGGATGCGGCGATGGGCCTGGCCTACGCCGCCACGCTGGCCGACGGCGAGAACTTCACGACGATCGAGTTGAAAATCAACTACCTGCGGGCCGTCCGCAAAACGGTGCTGACGGCGACAGCCCAGATCGTCAAGGCGGGCGGCACCCTGGGCTACAGCGAATGCGACCTGCACGACGGTGAGGGCCGCCTGGTGGCGCGGGCTTCGAGTACCTGCTTGAAGTTGCAACCGAAATGACCGCCGGAACGCAACCATGTCCCGACGCGGCCGCTTCTATCTCATGGCATTGCTGCTCGCCGTGGGCGTGCCCGTGCTCGGTCTGGCCCTGTTGAGCGCTCTGTCCCGCAAACCGGACAACCTGGGAGTGGTCAATGGCCGGTTGGCCGACTGCCCGGAGTCGCCGAATTGCGTCTGTAGCCAGGCCAGCGACCCGGCTCATCACATCGAGCCTTTCCGTTTCGACGGTTCACCCACGGCGGCGCTGGCGCAACTCCAGGCCGTGATCGCGGCAGCGCCCGGGGGACGGCTGGTAACGGCGGAGGGCTGGTATCTGCACGCGGAGTTCATCAGCCAGCTATTCCGCTTCGTCGATGACGTGGAATTCTTGATCGACCCGGCTGCTGGGGTCATTCACTGCCGTTCCGCTTCGCGCGTGGGGCGTTCCGACCTGCGAGTGAACCGTCGCCGTCTGGAGGAGTTACGTCGCAGTTTCGATGCGGCGCGAACGCCAGCGGGCCAATAACGGCTCCGGGCGACAGTGTATCAAAATCGCCCATTCTGATTGCCGTTTGAACAAATCCAGCCGCCGCCAGCCGCTGGCTCGGTCGTGCGGCTCTTCGGAAGTAGTTCACATCTTTGGAGATATCGTAGTATTTCGATTTGCCTGGGCGACTCGGCATCCCGTTTGCTTGAGTCGGGGCTGTTTGCGATCCAGTCGGTGTGTTCGCCTCGTTACCCGACGGGATCAGTTCTCCAACTTGCGGCCCCAGGGCCTTCTTCGCACCAGAAGAACCGAAGTCGCATGAGGCCGGATCGAAATCCCGTGCCACGCTGCGCCACGGCGCAGCACAAGGCAAGGCGACAGGGGTGCCGATCACGAAGCGCTGCCGGACTGCGGGATCACCGCCAGCGCGCTGAACGAGGCTGACGGCCATCGCCGCCCAGCGGGCGACCCGTCGTTCGGAATGGGTCATGGATCAGCACGAACCGACGCCGCAGCAGTTGCAAGCCGAGGTCCAGGACTTGAGGGCGCGTTTGGCCCAGGCCGAAGCGGCTTTGGCCAGTCAGCCCGCGATGGCCGAGCAACTGCGGCTGTTCGTCGAGCATGCTCCGGCCGCCATTGCCATGCTCGACCGGGACATGAAGTACCTGCTCGCCAGCCGCCGCTGGCAGACGGAATACCAACTCGAAGGCCAGGATCTGATCGGCCGCAGCCATTACGAGGTCTTTCCCAATCTCTCCGACGACTGGAAGGCCTTCCATCGCCGCTGCCTGGCGGGCGAGACCATCGCGCGCGATGAGGACTCGTTCACGCTGGCCGATGGCTCGCTTTGTTGGCTGCGCTGGGCGATCCATCCCTGGCACGACGCGCGCGGCGCGGTGGGTGGGCTGCTCATCTTCAGCGAAGTCATCACC
>JAEUIF010001196.1 GCA_016795185.1 Planctomycetia bacterium
TTAACAGTCGGACAATCAAACTGCCGGACAGGTTGGGAGCGGAACATGATGGCCGGGCGTCTGATTCGCAGCACGCGGGAGCAGATCACCGACCTGCTGCGCGATGAAATCCTCTGCGGCCGGTTGGTCGAGGGCGACCGCCTGTCCGAAGGCAAATTGGCCGAGCGTTTTGGCGTCAGCCGGGGGCCGATCCGCGAATCGCTGGTGCAGTTGACGCAAGAAGGCTTGCTGGTCGCCAAGCCGAATTGCGGCGTGAAGGTCGCGCCGTCGGCCACGGCGGATGTACGCGAACTGCTGGCCCCGATTCGCAAGAGTATCGAGACCTACGCGCTGAAGCTCATCTTCGACGATTTGACCGAGGCGGACTTCCGGCACTGGGAAGAAGTCTTGCAGCGCATGGAACGCGCCTGCCGGGAGAAGGACGGCAACGCCATCGTGCAGAATGATATCGCCTTTCACCGCGCGATCCTGACGCGCGCCGGCCAGGCGGACCTGCTGGCCATCTGGCAACTGCTCGTGGCCCGCATCCGCGACCATTTTCAGCGGGAACTGTCCGACCGCTCCCGCGACCTGCTGGCCACCCACCGCGAACACCAGGAGTTGCTGGCGGCATTTCGCGGCGGCGATAAGAAGGCGGCGGTGCGGGCGCTGGAGAAGCACATCACGTAGGCGAACCGCTGGGCTGCCTCGGAGTTTTCATCCTTGCTGGCGCGTCGGGCTGGGGCATTTTGCAAGTAACTGGAGCGGATGAACCAAGAACCAAGTCCGTAGCCCCGGAGCCACTGTACGAACTGATCCACGGCTTCTTGCCGATCCTGGAGCGCGCATTGAACAGCAAGGATGTCGAGGAACCCCAAGTTCTTGAGTCGCCTGGATAGCGAGGACGACTATTCGTACTCCAGCCCAACTGGTCCCCGAATTCCGCGAATCATCGTTGCGATTGGAAAGCTGAATCCGGCCAAGGTTCAGGATGAATTGCTGCGATTCATTGCCGAAGAGACGAAGGCCGTCGTGCGCGAGAAGCTCAAGGAAATCGACGGCATACTGGCCAAGCGGCAAGAAAAAGGCCGTTGAAGGGCGCGCGAATAGGCACCGGCCGCCTGCGTGTGCGCGCTGGGCGGCCGGCACCCGCACACCGCTGGTTACAGCTTGTCGATCAGCTTGCCGCGCGCGGCGGCTTCCTTCTTCTTCTCGGCCGTGGCCGCGACCAGGGCTTGCAGCTTTTTCTTGCGCTCGGCCGCGGCTTCGGCTTCCTTTTTCACCTGCTCGGTGCTGGCGTTCTCGGCCATCGGCATGACTCCTGCTGGGGAAAGCCAGGCCGGTTGGCCTGGCGGGTTTGATGCATCGCGAACCGCACACTACCTCAATCGACGTCGAGGATCGAGAACTCCTTGCCCTTCTTCAGCTCGCCGGCGAGGGCCTCGTAGCTCTTCTTCCAGTTCTTGTAATCGGTGCTGCTCATCTTTTCCTTGGCGCTCACGTGCTTTTCCACGTAGTCGGCCAGCGCCCCGATGGCGGCCTGCTCGCGCTCGGTGGCGTCGTCGATCTTCTTTTCCAGGATTTTCAGTTCCCGTTCCTTCTCGTCGAACTTGCTCTTGGCGACCAGATAGGGCGCCCAGCCTTTGTCCGCACAGAGGCTGATGTAGTGGCTCTCCCAGAGTCCCGGCGGCTTGCCCTTCATCTGGGGGCCGGCGACCTCATCCCACTTCAGCTTGCTTTTCGACTCGAAGACCTGAATTTCCTTGCGGTAGAGTTCGAGTTTCTTGCTCATCTCGATTTCGAGCGGCGCCATCTCCTTCAGCAGCTTTTCGATCTGCCCGATCAGGACGACGGCCTGCTTGTTGGCAGTCTTGGCCGCTTCTTTCAGCTTCTTCTTGACGGAATCGCCGAAAATGGAAAACGCCATGCTTTGGACTCCTTCGGGACCACGGTGGAGGGCCGGTCGGACGCGGGCGGGCCTGGTTCTCCTACGTTCGACACGGCACCTAGTTCGGCGAATAGCACCATCTTGGACGAGATCGCTCCGTTCCGCAACAGCAACTACGCACGTTGCCACGGCGGCCGGCCTGGTTGACCTGCAAGGAGTGGGTTGTGGAGAAAGTGGGCGATTTCGCTCAGTTCGAGGCGCGCCGTGGCACGGCAGGAAGGTTCCAGCAAAGCACAGACAAGCCGGAAGCGGCCGCGCGGGGGGGGCCCCCCGCGCGCGGAGGGGGGGGTCGCGGAGGGATAAGGGGGGTTTTTGGTTGTTGGGCGGGGGGGGCGTTGCCACCCAGATGGGCGAGCGGCGGGGCGGGGAA
>JAEUIF010001222.1 GCA_016795185.1 Planctomycetia bacterium
CCTCCGTGCGTACAGCGTTGCTGCTGGCACCAGTGGGCCAACTGTAGCAACGCGGTCACACTGATTGTAGGCGGTGCCGGCGGGCAGTGATAGGCGCTGGCTTCAGCGGTCTTTTGAAAGGATGAGGTCCACACACCAGCAGCCTCGAACATGCTCGCCCGGCTGCCGGCAATGGTTCAGGATGTCGGCGCTATCGCAGCCGGCGTCTTCGAGGGCATCGGCGAGGATGGGCAGGCGGTCAAAAGCCCGTTCGTCGTAGATGGCTTGCGCCAGGGAAATCACGGTGAGGGTGCGCCAGGCGGGATTGATGGTTACTGGATGGAAGGGGTTGCCGAAGATGTCGCGAAGCAGCGCGCTCTGATTGGGGCGCTCGGGACTCTTCCAGAAACAATCCTGATCATTCTCGTATTCCGGATGAACGGCAGTAGCTGTCCAGCGGGCTACCTCCGTGGCATTGGGCGTCGTCTCGTAGGGGGGCAGGCCTGATATGTGGGGAGTTGCCAGGGGGTGGCGGAGTACCCAAGCAGCACCCGTGGCGAAATGTTGAGCGTGGATCAGGCTATCTTGCTCACTGAGAATGTAGTTCCCGCTCGCCAAATTCTCCATGAACATCACGGCGAAAGCACTGGAGTATTCCGCGCAGGCTTGTGCGACGTCTCCCGTAGCCTGTTGCCACTCATCGTCACCGGCTTGGCCTTCGACCAGTCGCTCCACCACGTCCACGAGATGTCGAGTTCGCTGATCGGTCATCACATGCTCAATGCGGCGACAGCAAGCTACCGCGAAGAGCCGGTACTTGCGGTCGCTCACAGTGCCAAATGCGTATTCGCCCAGCACAGCGTGAGGATCGGCACACTCCAGCCATTCCTGCTCCGTCATGGGCGGTCCCCTGGACGCGGTCAGTTGGCGATCGCCTTCCAGTATACCGCCCTTCGGGCGCCATGCGGCGTCAGCGTCCCTGGCTCGCAGTCGCCGGCAGTCGCTTCAGGGCAGCTTGTGCTTCCTGGGTGAGCCAGCCTTCGGGTTCGCCCTGGGCGAGCGCTTGCACCAGCTGGCGGGCTGCTGCCGTGCCGGTTTGTTCCAGGACTTCCAGGGCGCGGAGGGCGCGCAGCTGTTCCGGGGCGCGGACCGGGCCGTCGAGGGTGTGCAGCAGGTCTTCGAGCCGGTGTTGCACCTCGATGGAGGGGCGGTTCTTCAGCACCCGGCGCAGGGCGGGTTCCGCCAGGCGGCCCAGGGCGCGCAGGTCCGCCGCTGCTTGCTGGCGAGCGGCGAAACGCTCGTGGTCGAGATTTGCTACCAGCTCGTGGATGCGGGCCAGGTTCGCGGCGGTGACGGGCCGCAGGCGGGCTTGCAGGAACGGTGTGGCGTTCTCGGCGGCGGTCAGTTGCAGATGGGCCTGCCAGCCTTGCTGGGCGTTGTCACTGGCCAGGTCGGTCCAGAGGCTTTCGAGCTGACGGTCGGTCAGCGTTTGCGCGGCGATGCGGCCGGGCCGCAGGTCGGTGACATCCCAGAGGACCGCCGTGCTGCCCTCGCTGACGGCGGCCAGGGTCTTGCCGTCCGGCGCGAAGGCCAGCGCGCCCAGCTCCTCGCGGGTGGCGCGCAGCCGGGCCACTTGCCGGCCGGTGCGGACTTCCCAGAGCGCTTGCTCGCCGGTGGGAGTAGTCACGGCCAGCAGCTTGCGGTCGGGCGTGAAGGCTGCCGCCACCGCCTGGCTTACCCGGAAGTGGGGCAGCCGTTGTCCGCTGGCCAGCTCCCACAGGCTCACCCGGTTCAGCAGGTCGATGGTCGCCAGCAGCTGGCCGTCCGGCGAGGGCACGATGGTATGCACCGGCAGCCCATCGCCGCCGGCCTTCGCGTCGAGTACCAGGCGGACGGGCCGGACTTCGCGGGCCGTCTCCCAGCGCCAGACCGTGGGTGTAGCAGGATCGCCGCCCAGCGCCAGCACCGATTGGCCGTCTCCCGCGTAAGCGAGCATGGCGATGCTGCCCTTCACTCCGTCGGCTTTGCGCAGTGGTTTGCCGGTGGCAGCGTCGAGCAGGTGTAGACCCTGAGCATCGCTGACAACCAGGGCCTGGCCGTCGGGCGATAGGACCGCGCAGCGCACGTTGGGCCGCTTCCAGGCTTCACCGACCTGGACGCCACGGCCATCCCAACGGGCCACCGTGCATTCCGAGAGGCCGGCGTTGTCGATTTGCAGGCTGGCGGTGAGTAGTGTTCGGCCGTCGCGCGCGAACGCCGCGGACGCCAGCCAGCCGTCGGGCCAGGGCGCGGCGCGGACGCGGTTGCCCGGCACGTCCCAGATGCGCAATCCCAGTCCCCGGCCGTGCGGCACGGCCAGCAGCTGGCCGTCCGGGGAGAAGGCCAGCGGCGCGACGTGACCCGTCACGGCTTCCAGGCAGAAGGCCGGCCGTTCGCCTTCCAGCAAAGAGCACAGCCGGATGGCGACGGGCGTCTGCTCGGGCGTGCGAATGCAGTGCAGCAGCCGGGCCAGCACCGTCACCAGCTTCAGGTCGTTCGCCGGGGCCAGTTCGACCGGCTGCTCCTCGATCTTGTGTATGCCGACCGCCTCGAAGCTCTGGGCATCGATCAGCACACTGACGTCGTGCCGCTCGGCCAGGTAGTCCAGGGCATCCTTGAGCGGCGTGTTCTGGTCGATGCCGTTCTCGAAGTGGATGGTCCGGTTCAGCTGGGCTTCCAGGCTGCGGTCCTGCGCGGGCGGCGGGGTGTCCCACGGCGGCAGACGCTTGCCGTGCTCCAAGGCGCTTTCCAGCGCGGCGGTAATCTCGAGCTTGCCATCCTTCACGCGATAGCGGCCCGTGCAGCGGTCGCCCTTGAGCTGCCCGAGCAGCAGGCGCAGCACCGTGGAAAGCCGAACCCCGGTCATCTTCGGCAGGAGGACGGGCTGCTCGCTGACCTTCAGCACGCCGTCGTCCTCGAAGGATTTTTCATCGATCACGATCTTCAACGCATAGCGGTCGGCGAGAAACTCGAGGGCATCCTTGAGCGGCGTGTTGTGATCGATGCCCTTGTCCAGATCGATCGACAGGGCCAGCTTGGCGCGGACGGCATCATTGGGGTCGGCGGCCGGCGGCGGGTTGGCGGCCAGTGCCGGTGCGGCGATTGGTTGCGCCTGGAAAGCGCGATAGCCGGCGTAGCCAGCTCCCAGCGTGAGCGACGCCGTGAGCAGCAGGGCCAGGCCGCCGCGTTGCAGCGGCGAGAAACGCAGCGCGGCCAGCATGCCCTCGGCGAGTACGACCACCCGGCCCGATGCGCCGCCGGCCGTCAGCGCGCCGGCGCTCCAGGCGGCGGCGGTGCGCAGGGTCAGTTGCTCCAGGGCGGCCGGCACCGTGGCGGCAACGGCGGTTTGTGCGAGAGCGGCGGAAATGCCGGCCGCCGACAGGGCCAGGCCCCGCCGTGCCAGTCGGTCGCGGAGCAGGTCGCGGGCGCGGTCGAGTCGGCCCTTCACGGTGCCGACCGGCCAGTGCAGCGCCTCCGCCGCCTCTGTGTGCGACTGTCCTTGCAGATAGCAGCGCACCACGGAGTCGCGGTACTTCGTGGGCAGCCGGTCGATTTCCTCATGCACCAACGGCAGCCAGTCCGCCGGTTCGCCGGGCAACACCGCATCGTCCTTCATGGCGTAGGCCCCTTGCTCGTGACGTTCCCGGCGGGCGGACGCCGTCCGCGCTTTCAGGGCGATGCGGACGGCCACGCGATGGAGCCACGGGGCCAGCGAATCCCCGCAGTGCAGGTCCACCGCCTTGCGGGCCAGGACCAGGAAGGTGGCCTGGAAGGCATCCTCGGCGGCGGCCGGATCGGACAGGACTTGCCGGCACACGCCCAGCACCAGCGGGCCGTGCCGTTGCAGGAGGGTGACCAGGGCCGCTTCGTCGTGCTGGCCGGCAAAGCGGCGCAGCAGGGCCTGGTCCGTCCAGTCCGCCGCGGCGGGCACGCCCACGAGCGAACGAATGTAGTGCAGCACACCGGCCGCCGAGCTTCCGGCCATGTCCAGACCTCCCAGGATGGGTTCTCCAGGAATAACCCTGCTCGCAGCCGGGCCGATACAAG
>JAEUIF010001232.1 GCA_016795185.1 Planctomycetia bacterium
CTCGCGGCTAAACGTTTATGGAGCGCTCGCCTTCGACTCGCTAACGTCCGCCCAACCAATCCCACCTTCCCGGCACTGCTTCTCCAGATTCGCTAATTTGCTTGTCAAGTTGCCGATGATCGGCAACAATTCAGTGAATCACCTTTTCGCGCCGTGCTTTCTGTCTGATTCGGCTCAATTCTGCCAAGGAAACTACCCATGACGGCATTTGCCAAGTTCATGGCGTTCATGAACATCGTGATCGCTTGCGTGTTCCTGTTCCTCGCCAGCAAGGACTTCAACACGCGCCGGCCGTGGGCCTACGAAGTCTTCCGCGCGCAGCTAGCCGTCGACGGCTTGCCGATCGACCAGCACGATTCCGGCCTGCGGCGCGTCGCCTACGCGCTCTGGCAAGACCTGGAGCCCGATACGCTCAAGGACCTGTTCGCCAAGGCCGGCGGCAACCCCGCCCAGGGCAGCAACAACCTCATCAAGACGCAGATCGAAGAGGTCGACCGGCTGCGGGCGGAACTGACCGCCGAGCTGGACAAGATCAAGGATGAGGAAGACAAGCGCGCCCGGCTCCGCGACCTTTTCTTGCCGCTGGCCATGACCCTGGAAGAGCGCGACTACTGGACGCAGCGCATCAACGATAAAGACCTCGACCAGATCGGCCTGGAGAAGCTGCAAAAGGACCTGTTCGACGACTACTTCGGCCGCGCCACGTTGCCCGGCGACGATACCCTCGTCCCGCCGGAGAAGAGCGATTGGCTGGCGCAGAAGAACCCCAAGGCCGTCCAGCCCGAAGGCCAGACCCAGCTGGACCGCCGGCAGCGCCTGGCACACCTGCTGTACAACCTCGGCAAGTCCGCCGAGGACCACACGCGGGCGATGGTGGTCATCGGCCTGAAGGCATACATCGCCGAGGCCGAGGCCCAGGCCGCCCGCCTCCGCGAGATGAGCCTGCGCGTGCGCCTGGCGACGCTCGACGAGCGTTCGCTGTTCGAGGTCGAGTACACCCGGCTGACGCAGCGCATCCTGGCGCTGGTCGAGGAAATCGAACGCAAGAAATACTTCTACACCGGCCAGCAAGACCTCAAGAAGCGCGCCGCCGAGTTGGTCAAGATTCGCGAGGCCGACCTCGAAGAGTTGAACGGCAAGCTGAGCCAGGCGAAGGACGACACCGACAAGGCCCTCGCGCTCCAGCGCAGCCTGGAAGAACGGCTCTTCGAGACGCAGAAGCACCTGGGCGAGGTGCAGGAAAAGACCCAGGAGATGGAACGCTTCATCCGCGGCCTGTATGGGCCGACCCGCCGTTAACCACCAACCCGAAACCCCCCGCGCCCCCCGCGGGATAGGGGTTGGGGTGAGGGGGAAGTCGCTGCAAAGTCCGCCCCCTCACCCCAACCCCTCTCCCGCGAGGGGAGAGGGGAGATTACCCGATCAAATACCGCTGCGAGACGCCGGCCGACGCCCGTCTCCCGAGGAGATACACGACCATGAGGATGTTCGGCAAGTTTCTGGTGTACCTGA
>JAEUIF010001349.1 GCA_016795185.1 Planctomycetia bacterium
CTGAGTCCTGATTCCGGAGTCCTGACTCCTGACTCCTGACTCCTGAGTCCTGACTCCGGATGCCGGACTCCTGATTCCTGACTCCTGAGTCCTGACTCCTGCCCCCTGACTCCTGCCCCCTGACTCCTGCCCCCTGACTCCTGATTCCTGATTCCTGACTGCTATTCGCCGCCGATGCGCGGCGACGACGCACTGGCCGGTGGTTCGTCGCTGGGCAGTTCACCCACGACCGCGGCCAGGGCTTCCAGGTCGGGCCGGCGGGGAGGAGCCGGCACTGACTTAGGGTCCGGCTTGAACTCGGGCGGCTCCTCGGATTCGCCGAGGCTCATCAAGTTGGCCCAGGGTCGCATTTCGGGCATGTGCGCGCAGACCGCCTTGATGGCCGCCATCAACGGCATGGCCATGAACAGCCCCGGCAGCCCCCAGATCAATTCCCAGAACAAGCAGGCCAGCATCACCGTGGTGGCGTTCATTTCCATGCTGCGGCCCATGACCACGGGCACCACGATGTAGCCTTCCACGGTAATCATCACGATGTAGACCAGCAGCACGACCAAGGCGTACCACGGCGACGGGCAGCTGAGGAAAGCGTCGAGCACCGCCGGCACCCCGGCCACGATCGGCCCCAGGTAGGGCACGTAGCAGAGAACCGCGGTCAAGAGCGCCCAGGTCCAGGGTTCCTTCAGCCCCAGGGCATAGTAAAACACCCCGACGCACACGCCGAGCAGCACATTGACCACCGTGCGCCACATGAGGAAGCTGCGCACCTGGTGAGCCATGTCGCTGAGCGCCGCGCCCGCCTTTTCCTGCACTTCCTTGCTCGGGCCGACGATCTCCACCGCGCGGCGCGACAGCATCCGCCCTTCCAGCAGCAGGAAGAGCAAGATGAACATGATGAGCACCCACTGCCAGATCCAGCTGTTGCCGTAGTAGGCGGCACTGAGCAGGATGTTGTTGATGTTTTTCTGAATCGTCTCCTGGACGTAGTGGAAGAGGCGTGAATCCTCGACGCGCTGTGGCCAGTAGGTGTCGGTCTCCTCCAGGGGGAAGGGGCTGACCAGCTGCACCTTTTCGCGGATTTGCGTGTAGAGTTGCTGCTGGCCGGCGGGGTAGTTGGGATTGGGCATTCCTTTCAGCAGGCGGGCGGCGGCGAGCCTGAAGCCGAGCGTGACGATCAGGTTCAGCACAAACACGCCGGTGACCCCGGTCAGGCAGGCGAGCGACCAGGGCATGCGCAGCTTCTGGTGCAGCCAGCCCGCGCCGGGCCAGAGGACGGCCGCCAGCAGCAGAGCGATGACTGGCGGAATGAAGAACGCTTGCCCCAGCCGCAGCAAAATGACGCCGGCCAGCAGGATCAGCAAGTTCAGGCCCCAGCGAATGGGTGGAGTCAGATTCAGACTGATCACGAGGATTTCCCCCAACAACTCCGCGCCGATCCGTTTCGTTGAGCCGCGCGCCGCAGGCGAGCGCTAAAGAAAAGCGCGGGCCGACGCGATGGTGTTCCGCAGCAGCATGGTGATGGTCATCGGGCCGACGCCGCCGGGCACCGGCGTGATGGTCGACGCTACTTCCTTCACCGAATCGAAATCCACGTCGCCGCACAGCTTCTTCGGCGCGAGCCGGTGAATGCCCACATCCACCACCACCGCGCCGGGTTTGATCCAGTCGGCGGTGATGAGCTTCGGCGTCCGGCCGGCGGCGGCGACCAGCAAGTCCGCCTGGCGCGTGAGCGCTTGGAGTTTTTCGATATCGACTTTGCCGGTTTGCGGCGACCAGCCGGTGCGGGTATGGCAGACCGTCACGGTGGCGTTGCCGTCCGCCGCGTCGCGCAGCAGCATCAGCGCCAGCGGTTTGCCGACGATGTTGCTGCGGCCGATGATGACCGCGTGCCAGCCGGTGACGTCGATGCCGTTGCGGACCAGCAACTGCTGCACGCCCGCCGGCGTGCAGGGCAGGAAGCGCGGCGTGCCGGCCGCCAGCAGGCCAGTGCTCTCCGGCCCCATGCCATCCACGTCCTTGAGCGGCGAAATTTTGCGGATGACAGCCAGCGTGTCGATGTGCTTCGGCAACGGCAACTGCACCAGGATGCCATGTACTGCCGGATCGCGGTTCAGCTCTTCGACCAGGGCCAGCAGTTCAGCCTGCGTGGTTTGCTCGGGTAGCTCTTTCTTGAAGGACTGAATGCCGACCTTTTCGCAGGCCAGGCACTTGTTCTTGACGTAGACCTGGCTGGCGGGGTCGGTGCCGACCAGCACGGCGGCGAGGCCCGGGCGCGGCCGACCCTGGCGGAGCAGTTCCTCCACTTCCGCCTTCATCTCGACCTGCATGGTCTGCGCCAGTTGTGCGCCGTCCAGGATTTTCGCCGGCATGAGTTGCTCCGGGTCAACGAATCGCTCCAGCCGCACAGGCGCTGGCAGCGGCGTAAACCATGTCTGGGCTGTCAGGCGGCGGGGCGGCTGCTCGATCCTCTCCATGCCCAGAAAAATCCGCTGGAAACGGAGGCGTCAAAACCCCAGTGTTTTGCCACTGCGCGCCAAATCGCGGCATTCCCCGACTGCTCTTGATCCGTCGCACCGCCGTTTGTCACCATCGCGGAAGGCCGCTCCACGCTTCTCGAATGCGTCTCAAAATCGTCGCGGCGTCACATGCGGGCTGCCGGGCGGCTCTCCGCCCGACGGCGGCAAGCCACCATACCCCCCACCCGGCGGTTCGTCCGGCAGCGGCGGCGCGGAGAATGCCGCCCCCACGTTGGGCAGCAGCATGACGATCATCAGGGCGACCGGATAAGCCGTGTACATGACGAAGTTGAAGCAGGAACCCAAACTGCTCATCGCGGAGTTGGCCGCCATGTTGGGTGGCGGCGGCTGCCCGGGGCCGCCCAGCTTGGCCGTGAAGTCCTTCGTCCACTGCTCCATCGCCGGCTGGACGACGAAGATCGCGTAAGCCAGGATCACCATTTGGAGCAGGATGGTGGCCGCGCCGTAGCCCACGCTCGTCCAGCGCGCCCACGGCTGCATCTTGAGCAAACCGACGCCGGCGACGATGAGCACGATGTTCAGGACGATCATCAGCAGCATCGAGCCGATCTGCACCGGATAGTAGCCGGGAATCTGATCGAACATCTTGCTCATTTCGGCGAACGGGTCCGGCCCGCCGCCCGCTGCGCCCTTGGAGGCGCCAGCCATGCCCTTGAACAGGGCACCCGTGAACAGCACGCCGGCGATGCCGCACATGCCGCACACGATGAACAACCCGCCAAAGACGAAATTCAGAATGGCCATCACCAGGATGACCGTGGGGCGTTCCCGATTCATGAACAACTCCGGGGCCAGGGCCGCGCGCGGCCGGTCGGTTGCCAGGGCGAAAGCGTCCAGCGATTCGTTCCGCGAACGAAGTCGTGGGGAGAGAACGGTATTGCCGGCTTGAGAATAACCCAGCCGCGCGGCGGATACAAGCAGCCGTTTAGCTGCGCGCCGCGGGCGAGTGCTCCGGCTGGCACTCCGCGCACAGGCCGACGAGATGGATGCGATGGCCCAGCACCTGGAAGCCGTCCAGGCTCGCCGGTTCCACGGGCAGTTCCCGCAGCCGGTCGTCCTGGAAGTCGATGATCCGCCGGCAGCGGACGCAGACCAGGTGATGGTGGTCGTCGAGATTCGCGTCGAAGCGGCTCTGGTCGCTGAAGGCGTGCAGTCGAGAAATCAGGCCGTGTTCCTCGAACAGCTCCAGCGTCCGGTAGACGGTGCCCAGCGACAGCGAGGGCATGCCCGGCTTGATGCGGCGGTAGATGTCCTCCGCGCCAGGGTGCGAAGCGTCGCCGGCCAGAACCTGATAGATGGCCAACCGTTGCGGCGTCAGCGCCAGGCCAAGCGCGCCGCACCGCTGCCGAAAGGCGGCCAGGCGCATCTCGATCGCGGCAGGGCTGGTATCCATACCTGTTATTATGAAGGGGAGCCGCCGCAAGTCAATCGCGTTGATGCCCCTGGGCCGTTTTCGCGCGATCCGTCCGGGCAAACCCTGACGCGGTGGATCGCGCAGCGGCAGGGCCGTCTTCCAGGCAGGCCCTTGCGCGACAACGGCCGTGCCGCTGATTCACCTCCTGCCAAAGCAGATTAGCGTTCGCGTCGGAAGTACGTGGGCCGCTTGCCCCTGCGACCGCGCCTTTCGCGCGGACGAATGGGCGGTGCGCCAGTTGCTTCATGGAACCAGTGTGTCGTGGTTGGGCAGCCGTGCCCCGGCTGGCCCACTACTCGTGGTTTCGGGAAGGGGAGAAGATCCATGAACCAGCGCATCGTGTCTGGCCTGGCAGTGGCGGGATTGATGGCCTTCGCGGGCAGCGCCCTCGCGGACCATCAGGCGAAGGACGTGCAAGCGACCATCATGAAAGTGCAGCCCGAAGGAAATCAGGTCACCGTGCGGACCGCAGACGGCAAGGAAGCGACCTTCGCGGTCGATCAGCAGACGTACCTGCAAATCGGCGACAGCGCGCCCTGGAACGGCAAGCTGGAGGACTTCAAGGAAGGCATGCGCGTCAACATCCTGTTCCGCGGCGACATGGCGGACAAGGACCAGCACGCCATCCTGATGTACCCGCTTGATCGGTAGCTGCAACGCAACCCGCCGCTCCGCGAAAGTAGTCCGCCGCTCCGCTCCGCGGCGGTGCGAGCGGCGCAGCCGCAGCGCCCGCGATTTGCTGCGCTTCCAACCGCAAAAGCCAGGATGGCCGGCGTCGA
>JAEUIF010001351.1 GCA_016795185.1 Planctomycetia bacterium
AGCGCCTGCATGTCCTCGGCCGGTTCCTTGCCGAGCTGGCAATCCGCGCCCATGCGGAAGGGCAAGCCCTGGAGGTCCGCCCGCTGGCCGAGGAAGGTCGGCGTGAAGTGCGCCAGCTGGCCGAGCTTGTGATTGCCGCCCAAGCTGAGCAGCTGATTGCCGACGGGGCCGCCGCCCACCGTGTTGTTGGAGCGGGCCTTGATATTACCCGGACCTTCGAGCGTCAGCTCGGTCATCGCCAGCAGCTGCTTGCGCAGGTCTTCGTCGGTACGACTATCGCGCCGCTTGACGATGTAGCGCTGCGGCTCGGCGGGTAGGGCCGGCTGCACCGCCACCGGCTCTTCCGGCAGCGGCACTTCGTCGGCCAGCGGGGCCAGCCGGGCCGTCAACTCCATCGGCGGCGCGGGCAGCGGTTCCTCGACCGTGCGTTCGACCACGGCGGTCAGCGCCAGCGCGTCGGACGGTTCGGGTTGCACGGCGACGGCGACGACTGGCGTTTCGACGTGCTCCGGCCAGAGCGCGGCAGCCACCCCCACGCCGAACAGCAGCGCGGCGGTCACGCCCGCGCCGAGCCAGCGGGCATCGAGCCGGCGATACCAGCGCGGGGCCACGGCTTTCAGCGGCGCGCCGTACTCGCGGCGCGGGGCCTCCACCACGTCTTGCCACCAGGCGTCTACCGCGACCTGGGGGACGGGCAGCACGCCGGCGCAGCACGGACACTTCACCGGCTTGCCCGACGTTGGATTCTTGATGCCGAGCTTCCGCGCGCAGTGCGGGCAGGTCAACGACAGGGACATGAGCGGACGCCTCCGATGGAGAAGTGACAGGCCGAATCCGGGCCACGCCGGTCGCAGTCGGTCTGCCAGGTAGAACCAGGAAGGCGTCGCGTTGTTGGCGCGAAGATGACGATTGGGACGAAAAAGGCGCATTGCCGGGTGCCAGGCTGGGGCCGTACGTCGGGCTTTCCAGCCCGACACGCAGCGCCGGCGATTTGCGGCGTCGTCGAGCGGGGGCGGCCAGCCGCGGGCGCGCGGTGTCGGGCTAGAAAGCCCGACGTACAAAGAAAAACAAGCGAACCGCCGGGGTCTACACCGACGGTTCGCGTGGGGCGAATCCGGGATTGCACGAGCGAGGTTACTTCTGCTCCACCGTGATCTTGAACTCGTTCACGGCCGAAGCGCCGTCCTTCGGGATGCCGTTGACGCCGATGGTGAAGTCACCTAGCGCAGCGTCCTCGGCGACCTTGACCGTCACCTTGGCTTCCTCCGCGCCCCGCTGGATGGCGGCGTCGCCGGCGTCGATGGTGACGCCTTGGGGCACCTTGTCGAACTTCAGGGTCACGTCCTGGTCAAAATTCTTGCCCCGCTTGATGCCGATGCCGATGATCTTCGTCTCGCCCTGTTTCACCTTCGTGGACAGGTTGGGCATGTCGAGCTGGAACGTGTTCTCGGCCGGCCCGATGCCGATGCGCCGCTCGCTGGAGGTGTTGTTGGTCGCGCCGGGGCCGCCCGGCTTGCCCTGCTCGCAGCCGACCAGCACCGCCAACAGACCCGCGCAGCTCAACGTCAGCAGTTGTTTCATGGTATCGCTTCCTTTTCGTGAAAGTCCGGGCGACACAATCCTCGTCACGCGATACTTCAAGCAATCGTCATGCCAGAATGAAGGCGTGCCAGAGAACCGGCCGCAGGCCGCCGCTCGTCCGCGAGCTGGCCGCGCATCGTGCAGCGAAGTGCTTGCGTGTCGGCACGCGGTTGCCAGGCGAGCGGCGGGCGTGAGCCCGCTGTTGCAACTGCCAGCGACTGACACCACCAACAGCGGGCTCACGCCCGCCGCTCGCCTGGAAGTGATGCGCCGCTGCGTCCCGGTGCTTGGCCCGTTTCATCCAGCACCCGATTCCCGCCATCCCTTCGCCGCCCTGTCTCGTCTATATCTGGGGGACTCCGCACCCATCGGCCCGTGGTGCGCACGGCATCCGTTGCGACCGAAAAATTCCGGATTTCGCTTCAACAGCGGTAGACGTTGGGGCATATAGGCTCCCCGGAATCACCCATTCTCCTTACGCGGCGCGCCGCTGCACCATCGCCACGGTCGAGGCTTGTATGATGTTCGTTCGCGTGCTGGGTTGCCTGGCGTTGCTCGGTCCCGTCTGCGGGGGCCTGGTGGGTTGTCAGCGACCGAATGCGGATCGGCCAGGCCCACCGATTGAAGTCACGCGCGACGCCGCCGGCGACGCGCAGGACGCCGGCAAGGAAGTCAACGGCCTGGCGCTGGCCCTTGTCGGCCCGCAGGACAAGCTGGCGCCGGGCAAGCAGGCTCAGTTCACGCTGACCCTGCACAACCGCTCGGACAAGACGTTTCAACTGGCGCTACAGGATCGAGACTGCGGTCCGTTAGCCGACCTGCGTTTTGAACCGGAGTTGAAGGTGGCGCGTAACGGGCACACCATCGAGCCGAACTATTACCCTGGCAGTGTCCACACAATCCTTGGCGGGGGATGCATTGCCCTGAAATTCCGGCTGGAACGGGAGAACAAGGGCAAGGGACTGTTCTTGCCCACGCAACATCGCGACCTGAACCACGGCTGCATGTCGTACGCGCTGCCAGCCGACCTGAAGCAACTCGAAATTCGGTTTCGCCTGTACGACAGTCCGGATGCCAACTGGTCCAATCTGAAATTCACGGAGCCGCGCTGGAGCGGCGAGTGCCTGTCCAACCCGGTGACGCTAAAGCTGGAGTAAAATCGGCTCCGCCGTTCTCGTTCGTAGTTCCGCCTTCAGGCGGTCGAGCGACTCGCCGCCTGAAGGCGGAACTACGAACATCCGAGCCAGGCGGTTGGTGATGCCGAGCAGTCAGCGGAAACGCCCCGCGCCCCTTCAACAGGAGGTCAACGTTTCATGAGCGAGCCCAAAACGTCCCGCGCTTCCAATCTGCTGCGCGCGGTGTTCCTCGGTTGCGTCTGCCTGGCGGCGGGCGCGGTGCTGGTCAACCTGGCCCTGCGTCCGAGCGGCGCGGGCGCAGCGCCCGAATCGATGACGCCGGCCGCTTACCTGAAAACCAAGGACCAGCTGCTCATCACGATTGGCCTGGGCAACCCGCAGGCGAAGCCGCTCAGCGGCAAGCTGGCCATCGAGATCGTTGGCCAGGACGGCACGGTCCTGGTGTCGCGCTCGCAGCAAGTCGAGCTGAACGAGGCCGCCGGCGCGGTGCGCTTCGAGTTGCCCGCCGGCCGCATTCCCGTCGAAGCCGCCGAGCTGCGCTTCCAGTACGGCAACGACGAGCAGTTCAAGGTGCCGCTCAAGGACATCATGGTCGCCAAGGCGCACGAGACGACCGTCCGCGCGGGCCAGGAGTTCCACAGCGGCAGTTTGGCGACCGTTCGCTGCGGCGTGCATGGCGTCAAGTCGCTGAGCGAAACCATCCCGCTCGCGGGCGCGGATGTGGAAATCCGCCTCAAGCCCGCTACGGGCCAGGAAGTCGCGCTCTTCAAGGGCAAGGCCGGCGACCAGGGCGTTGCCGACGCCCAGTTCAAGGTGCCCAGCCTGCCCGAAGGCAACTACACGCTGGTCGTGGCCACCCGCAGCGACCTGGGCGAAGAAAAGCTGGAGCAGCCCGTCCGCGTGAAGGCCGAATCGAAGATCATGCTGGTGACCGACAAGCCGCTCTACCAGCCCGGCCAGCTGATGCACCTGCGCGCGTTGGTCCTGCGGCCTTTCGACCTGACGCCCGAGGCCCAGAGCGACCTGACCTTCGAGGTCGAGGACGCCAAGGGCAACAAGGTCTTCAAGAAGACGCTGAAAACCTCCGAGCACGGCATCGCGGCGGCCGACTTCCAGCTGGCCGACGAGGTCAACATGGGCGACTACCGCATCCGCGCCCTCCTCGGCAACAAGCAGGCCGACAAGACCGTCGCGGTCAAGAAGTACGTGCTGCCCAAGTTCAAGATCGAGGTCAAGTCCGACAAGCGCTACTATCTGCCGAAAGAAACCGTTCACGTCGAAGTGCAGTCGGACTACTTCTTCGGCAAGCCGACCGCCAACGCGAAGATCAAGCTGACGGCCAGCACCTTCGATGTCGAGTTCCGCCAGTTCAAGGAGCTGAACGGCACCACGGATGCGAACGGTCATGCGAAGTTTGATGTGGAACTGCCCGCGACTTTCATCGGCCAGCCGCTGGCCCAGGGCAACGCGCTGGTCAAGCTCGACGTCAAGCTGACCGACACGGCCGACCACAGCGAAACCGCGACCAAGACTTATCCGGTCAGCAACCAGGCCATCAACTTCAGCCTGATTCCCGAAGGCGGCCGGCTGGTGCCCGGCGTCGAGAACCGCGTCTTCGCCGCAGCCACCTATCCGGACGGCAGCCCCACGGTGAATTGCGAGGTGCAGCTTTGGCTCGGCAACCAGGCCAAGGACCAGCCCTTCGCCACGCTGAAGACCAACGACGCCGGCCTGGCCGAATTCAAGCTGACACCGAAAGCCGAGCAATTCCGCCAGGATCAGAACCACTTCGAGCCGCGCAACGTCGAAATGCTCGGCGGCCAGGTGGTGCAAGTGGGCGGCGGTCCCCGCCAGGTGCTGGACCTGACCGCGAAGACCAAGGACGCCAAGGGCAGCGCGGCCCAGACAGTCGTGGCCCTCACCGCCGATCCGCAGGGCGACAATGTCCTGCTGCGGCTCGACAAGGCCATCTACAAGGGCGGTGACACCCTCAAGGCGGAGGTGCTGACCACGGCCGGCATGCCGACGGTCTACCTCGACATCGTCCGCGGCGGGCAGACCATGCTCAGCCGCTGGATGGATGCCAAGGACGGCAAGGCGAGCCATCAGCTCGATTTGCCGGCCAACGTCTTCGGCACCCTGGAAATCCACGCCTACCAGATGCTGGCGACCGGCGAGGTCATTCGCGATAGCCGGGTCGCCTACGTCCATCCGCGCGACGACCTCAAGATCGAGGTCAAGGCCGACAAGGACGTGTACCAGCCCGGCGCGGACGGGCAGATTCGCTTCCAGGTGACGGACTCCAAGGGTCAGCCGACCCCGGCCGCGCTGGGCGTCATCATCGTCGATGAAGCGGTCTACGCGCTGCAAGACCTGCAACCCGGCATGGAGAAGGTCTTCTTCACCTTGCAGGAAGAGTTGCTCAAGCCGCAGGTGCAGGTGATCTACAAGCCGAGCGATTCGTTCGACACGCTGGTGCGCGAGCCCGCCATGCCGGCGGACAAGCAGCAGATCGCGCAGGCGCTGCTGGCCGGCGTGCGGCCGAAGCCGCCGGCGCGCTGGGAAGTCAACCCCGCGTTGCAACGGCAGCAGCAGGCGGAAGCCCAGCTCCAGCAGATCGGCCATAGCCTGTTCCAGTACGCCGGCAGCGGCCTGCCTTACATGGAGCGCGACGGCCAGCAGTGGAAGTTCCGCCCCGACCTGCTCAAGGAGATGTCGCAGACCAACTTGCCGTACAACCCCGGCGTGAAGTTCGTCCATGCCTCGCTGCTGTTCGACGTCTTCGGGCAGCCGCTGAAGCTGGCCGACCTGGCGCGGCTCGACCAGGGCTTTACCGCCGACCGGCTGGCCGCCGCCCTGACGTTGCAGCGTTTGCAGCAGGTGCAGTGGGGCGTGGTCAACCATGCCAACCAGAACCAGGGGCAACTGTTCAAGAACGGTGAATGGACCATCACCAGCGCGGTGTTGGCCGACGCCGCTCGCCAACAGGGGCTGGACGCCAAGCTGCTGAAGGATGCCTGGGGCACGGAGTTCCGCCTGTATAAGCAGAAGGCGGCGAAGCCGACCGGCTTCCCGGTGCTCGACCAGTACGAGATTGTCTCCGCCGGGCCAGACGGCCAGTTCAATACCGCGGACGATGTGAAGCTGGCCTCGCCGAACGATCCCAAGGTGAACTGGGTTTCCTGGTGGTGGCTCAACGACGTCAACAATCTGGAACTTAAGCAGCAGCAGCTGGCCGGCATCCAGCGGCGCGTCTTCCTGCTGGAACGCGGGCAACTGCGCCAGCGCGGCGGCCTGGGCGTGCCGGTGGCCGAAGAAGTCATGATGGACCGCGCGGCGTTCGGCGGACCGGTGCCGGCGATGGCGCCGGGCGGCGGCTTCGCGGGCGGCGAGGCGCGCGAACTGCGGGCCATGGCCCAGTTCGCGCCGAAAACCGCCGAGGCCAAGAAGGACGATGGTGGCCCGCCGCCCGCGACCGAACCGGGCGGCGGCCCGCCCGTGATGCGCGTCCGCGAATACTTCCCGGAAACCCTGCTCTGGCGGCCCGCCCTCATCACCGACGACCAGGGCCGGGTAACGATGCCGCTCAACTTCGCGGACTCGATCACCACCTGGCGGCTCAGCGCTTCGGCCTCGTCGAAGGGCGGCCTGCTCGGCGGCACGACGGCGTCGCTGCGGGTCTTCCAGGACTTCTTCGTCGATCTCGACCTGCCCGTCACCCTGACGCAGAACGACGAGGTGGCCTTCCCGGTGGCGGTCTACAACTACCTGAAGACGCCGCAGACCGTGAAGCTCGACCTCGTCCAGGAACCCTGGTTCGAGCTGCTCGACGAGGCCGGGCCGACGCGCTCACTCGACCTGAAGCCCAATGAAGTGACGGCGGTCAAGTTCCGCATCAAGGCGAAGAAAGTCGGCTACCAGCCGCTGACCGTCAAGGCGGCCGGCAGCAAGCTGTCCGACGCCATCAAGCGCGTGGTTGAAGTCGTGCCCGACGGCCAGAAGGTCGAAGTCGTCCTCAGCGACAAGCTGCAAGGGAAGATCACGCAGCGCATTGAGATTCCCGAGCATGCGGTCGCCGATGCTTCCAAGCTGATCGTCAAGGTCTATCCGGGCGTCATGGCCCAGGTCATCGAAGGGGCCGAGGGCATGCTGCGGATGCCGCACGGCTGCTTCGAGCAGACCTCATCCGCCGCGTATCCGAACATCCTGGTCGTGGACTACATCAAGAAGACCCGGATGTCGAACCCGCAACTGCTGGCCAAGGCCGAGCAGTTCCTGAACGTCGGCTATCAGAAGCTGCTGACCTTCGAGAAGCAGGGCGGCGGTTTCAGCTGGTGGCCGCAGCCGGAGCCCCCGCTGGTCTGGCTGAGCGCCTACGGCTTGCAGGAGTTTAGCGACATGGCCAAGGTCTACCCGGTGGACCGCGGCGTGATCGAACGGACGCAAAACTGGCTGATGAGCCAGCAGAACAAGGCCGACGGCACCTGGAGCAACATCGGCATGACCCACGGCGAAAGCATCGAAAGAATGGGCGACCCGAAGCTGCTCCTGACCAGTTATGTCACGTGGTCGTTGCTCGACAGCGGTGTGAAAGCACCGGGCCTGGAGAAGTCCATCGAGTACATCCGCACCCACGTCAAGAAGGCGGAGAACCCGTACATCCTGGCGCTGGCGGCGAATGCCCTGGCGGCCTACGACGCCAAGGACGACAGCACGTTTGAAGTCCTGAAGCGGCTGGAAAAGATGAAGGTGGCCAAGCCCGACTGGCAGGCGGTGTCGTTCCCCACGCAGGGCCAATCGCTGGCCTACGCCCGCGGCGACTGCGCCACCATCGAGACCACCGCGCTGGCGACTCTGGCCATGATTCGTTCGGGCCAGTTCAGCAATACGGTCAACCAGGCGATGGTCTATCTCGTCAAGTCGCGCGACGGCAGCGGCACCTGGGGCAGCACCCAGGCGACCATCCTGGCTCTCAAGGCGTTGCTCGCCGGCATGGGCGGCAGCAAGCAAGAGGGCAAGGCGACCTTCAGCATCCTGGTCAACGGCCAGGAAGCGGGCAAGGGCGAGGTCACCAAGGACAACGCCGACGTGCTCCAGCTCTTCGACCTGAAGGAGGTCACCAAGGTCGGCGTCAACGAGGTCGAGATCAAGGTGCAGGGCGAAACGAACCTGATCTACCAGATCGTCGGCCGTTACTTCGAGCCCTGGAAGCAGGAAGCGCCGGCCAAGCCGGTGATCGACGTGAACGTCGCCTACGACCGCACCGAGCTGGCCACGTCCGATTTGCTGAAGGCCAAGGCGACCCTGAAGTACCACGGCGAGCAGCCGACCTACATGGTGATCGTGGACCTGGGCATCCCGCCCGGCTTCACGGTCGATCCGGGCGACTTCGCGGAGATGGTCGGCGCCAAGAAAGTCGAGAAGTTCAGCGTGACCGCCCGCACGGTGACGCTCTACCTGGGCGACGTGAAGCCCGGCGATGTGAAAACGTTCGACTACACGCTGAAGCCCAAGTACCCGATCAAGGCCAAGACGCCCGCCACGGTGGCCTACGAGTACAACACCCCCGCGAACCGCGCGGCCGCGAAGCCGGTGGAACTGACGGTGGTGGAGCAGAAGTAACCAGGAGGCAGGAGGCAGGAGGCAGGAGGCAGGAGGCAGGAGGCAGGAGGCAGGAGGCAGGAGGCAGGAGGCAGGAGGCAGGAGGCAGGAGGCAGGAGGCAGGAGGCAGGAGGCAGGAGGCAGGAGGCAGGAGGCAGGAGGCAG
>JAEUIF010001355.1 GCA_016795185.1 Planctomycetia bacterium
TGCGCCTCCAACAACTTGCTCTCGTTAGCGGCCAGGGCGAGCGACCACTGCTGGCGCGCCTGCTCTTCCTGGTTGTCCCGCTTGGCCAGATCGCCCAACAACAACAGCGACTCGGCATCGTTTTCGGCCCGGCCCAACAAACCCGTTGCTTCTTTGTACCGGCCCTCGGCATAGGCCAATTTGCCGGCCTCTCGCAACGCCTCGCCATCATCGGGCCGCGCCGCCAAAAGCTCCGAGTAAGACCGCGCCGCCAGATCGTTCATGCTTTCCTCTCGTGCCAGCCGGGCATACCGCCTGAACTCATCCGGGCTGCTCCCGCTCCCGACCGCCTCGCTAAGGATCTCCCGGAATTTCGGGAGGTTCCTGGCCGTCTGATGAGCGCGCAAGAGCGCGTCCCGCACAAGCGGGTCGCCGCCCGTTTCGATCGAATCCACCTGCGATGCCGCCCCTGCCTGGACGATTCGCTCGATCCACGCCGCGCGGTCGCCCGCTACGGCGGAGCGTGCGCGCTGCAGCAGCCAACTAATTTCTTTGTCACCTGGATTGTTCCCCCAGATAAACAGCAACTGCTCGACATCTTTGCTCGCCGGGCCAGCCGTTTCGGCAAGCCGTTCGTAAACGCCTCTTGCCGCCAGCTTGTCTCCACCCTCGAGCAGGCGCCACGCAAGCGCGCGCTGGTCCTCGGCCGGGAGTCCCGGCCGGTTGGCGCGTTTGGCGAGATGTGGAAGCGCTGCATTGCTATTCTCTTCGGCGAGCAGATCGATTCTTTGATCAAGAGCCGGGTAGGAAAGATCCGAGCGATCGGCCTCGGCGCGAAGGAACTCCGCCAGCATCGCTTTCTTCCCTGCCGCACGAGCCGACTCGACGAAGTTCCAGAACCACGGATCTCCCTTGGTCCGCGCCAACTCCGCCATCTCGGGCAAGGCGATATCCCATTGCTTTTGCACCCGCAGTAGCTCGATAAGCTCTTCGCGATCGGGCCCGCCCAGCCGGGGCCGCGCCCACTCAGCCAATTCCGCGCCGACCGGGTGCGCGAGCGCAGCCGTACGCAGCATACGCCCATATAACTCTCCTGCTTCCGGCCGGTTCCGCAGCGGACGGAGCTCCTGCAGCGCCTCCATTGGGCGATCCAGATCGGCCAGCGTCGAGGCCCGCAACAAACGCATCTCCGGCGAATCGAACGCGCCGACCAGCGCGTCCGCCGCGCGCATCCGCATTCGCGGCAACTTCGAATCGGACGCCAGGTAGTAGACATCGAGCATTGTCTGGCGCGACCGCGACCGCTCGGCAAATCCCAGCGCCTGATCCAGATCCCCCAGGCGGACGTAGTGGCCCGCCACCTGCTCCCGCGCCGCATCGGTCGACGCCGCCTCGCCCGCCTGGCGCAACGCGGCCTTGGCGGCGGCGGTGTCGCCGCGGGCCATGGCCCACTCATAGGCCAGCAGCGGACGGCCCCGCACGATCCCCTCGCCGAACGCCGCGCGCAGTGTCTCGGCCGCATCCAGCCGTTTTTCCAACAGCGCGGCCTCAAGCAATCCTTCCGCCAGCCATGGCGGCATCTTATCGACCGGGCAAATCGGGCTCACGACC
>JAEUIF010001376.1 GCA_016795185.1 Planctomycetia bacterium
AACGGTCTTTGCCAGCGTGATAGTGCGGGTTGAACTGTCCCGCCGGTTCCAGTGGACGGACCGCAGCGCCAGGGGCGAGTTGCTGCCAGAGCGTCTTGCCGGTCGCCACGTCGATGCCGAGCAGCAGGTTGTCGTCGGCGATGCAGAATAGCCGGCCGCTGCTGAGCTGAAAGCTGTCGTAACCGCGTCCGCTGTCGCCCGGCGTCACGTCGTGCGCCAGCGTCCAAAGCTCTGCGCCGTCGCGGGCGCTGCGGCAAACGATGCGCTCCGGCCCGCCGACGAGCACGCGCTCGAAGTCCGCGCCGGTCCAGCAAACCGGAGCACTGCAACGCTGCTCCCAGCGAACCTTGCCCGTGGCGGTTTCCCGGCACACGAGCCCATCGGGTTCGCGCCGGAAGAGCACGAAATCCGGCGGCGACTCGCGGTCGGCGTCCGTCAGACACATCCGTTCGGGGCGGTCCTCGGCGCTGGCATGCCAGGCTTCCTGCAACGGCAGACCGAGCCGGGGGGGGCGTTCGGCGGACGGATTCGGGCGCGGCTCCACGGCATGGCGGGCCGGCAGCGGCCGATCCTGGCCAGCTGCGCGCACGATGGCCACCAGGTCGTCCGGCATGCCTACCTCCCGACCAAGTGCGTAAGCCCGGCCGGCGATCTCGGCGCGCAGCCGTGGTTCGCGCGTGAGTTGCCAGGCTTCGGCCAGTCGGCGTGCCGCATCGCGCGGCTGGCCGGAATCGGCCTCGGCGACCGCCAGGCGCAGCTGGGCTTCGGCGGACTTTGGCTCCAGGGCAGCGGCCTTCTTGCGCGGCTCGAACAGCCGCGCCGGCGCGACATAACCAAGCAGTTCGCGATCCGTGGCGACCACCACGCAGCCGTTGGCCACGGCAAGATTGCCCGAACGCACGATGCCGGGCGGCAAGAAGTGCTTCTCGGCCACGCGGCCGTCTTCCAGGTTCAGGATGCGCAAGCCTTCGCGGACGGTGGGCCAGAGCAGCCAGTCGCCCGCGAACACGGCGCGGCCCAGACTGGGCAGTTCGCCCTGGCCGTCGTCAGGTTGCAACCAGCCGCGTAGGTCATTGCCCGTGGTGGCGTCCAGGGCGCGGATGCCGCGCGGCTGGTTGCCGGTCGTGAAGATCAGCTTGCCGCGCGCCACGCCGAGCAGGTGGACCACTTCGATCGGGTTGCTTTCCCAGAGCGTGCGGCCGGTGAGCACGTCCAGGCAGAGGATGCGGTCGAAGTCGGCCGGCGCGACGTACACCCGGCCGTCGCCGTAGACCGGCGGGGCCAGGTCGCGCGGCGACAGCTGGCCGTCGGTCGGCTTCGGGCCGCGCCGCGCGTAGCGGATGCCCCAGCTGCGCTTGCCGGTGGCGGCATCCACCGCTACCACGGCACCTGAATGCGAGCAATAGACCAGGTTCGGTCCGGCCAGCGTCAGCAGGTGCGGGCGGTAGCGCGGCGCGCCGTCGGGCATCAGTTCGGTGGCTTCGCAGATTTCCTGCCGCCAGCGCCGCGTGCCGGTGGCGGCGTCGTAGCATTCCAGGGCCGTGGCGGCGACGTTGCGATGAAAGTGCGTCTGCGCGATCCAGACCCGGCCGCCCTGCACGATGGGCGACCCTTCAAAGCTGGTCTGCTCGCGCGCATCCGCGCGGGTCGTCACCTGCCAGCGGCGCGTCAACTCGCCCTCGTTGCCGGCCGGCAAGTCCAGACACAGGAGATAGCTGGCGGGGGCGGCCTCGCCTTCCTTGGGAAAGCCCAGCATGGGCAGGCCCAGGCGCACGTAGACCCGGCCGTCGGCGACCGTGAGGGTGAAGCGTTCGTCGTGCTTCACCGGGACTTCCGGCTCGATGCGCGGGCCGGCGTTGGCCAGCAGGTCGTAGCGAAACAGGCGGCGGCCGGTGTTCAGGTCGTGGACCGAGACGAAGCGGGCATCGGCGAACAGCACGCGGTTGCCCGCGATCACGGGATAGTACGCCAGGGCGCGGGCGGCCTCGCTGGCGTTGCGATAGTTCACCGGCGGCAGTTCCTCGGCCTTCGGGTCGGTCGGCTTGCCGTCTAGCCGCACTCGCCAGGGTTCTTCGAGCCAGCGCACGCGCGGCAACTGTGCCAGCGCATGGCTGCGCGACGCAGCGCCGGCGAACGTCGGCCAGGCCGCATCGTCGCCCGGCGGCGGCGTCAGGTCTTTCTGGTCGAGCAGCTTTTGCAGGATGTCCGCGTAGTTGCCCTTGTCGCCCGCCAGTTCGCCCGCGCTCTTGGGATGGGCGGCGCGCAATGTCTTGAGTTGTTCCTGGGCTGCGTTGCGGTCGCCGCGAAACAGGGCGGCCAGGACCAACTTGGCCCGCACCAGGGCGGGGTCGAGTTGCGAGTCGGGGTACCGTAGCTCGCCGGGTTGCAAAGCCGCGAGCGGCTTGATCAGGTGTCGCCACCAGCGTTCGGCTTCGTGGAAGTCGCCGCGCTCGAAGGCCAGGTCGCCCAGCAGGTCCAGCGCGCGTTCCGATGGCCGGCTGGCGAAGTAGTCTTCCGCGAGCCGTTTGAGCTGTCCCACGTCACGGGTAGGCTCCGCCTGTTCGAGCAGCTTGCGGGCCGCCGGATCGACACGGCTGCGGTACTGTTTCAGCGCGGCGGGCGGCAGGGCAGCAAAGAATAGCTGACAAAGACGGCGGGCGGCCAGGCAGTGACGGGGCTGCGCGCCGTCGAGCGGCACCAGGTCGTCGCCGGCCTCGTCGAGCACGGCCTGCAATTCCTCGATGGCCTCGGCCCACTGCTTCTCTTCGAGCTTGCGCTGGGCGCTCGCCAACCGGCTGGCGGTTCGCTGCGACTCGCCGACGAGCTTGGCCTGCGGAATCGCGTCCCGCGCCGCCTGCGGCTTGGCCGAATCCAGGCCGAGCGTCAGCCAGACTGCCAGGATCGCCAGCAGGCGGATTGCGCGGATGAGATGCATATCACTTTTCCAGGCGAGCGGCGGGCGTGAGCCCGCTGTTGAAACTGCCAGCAACTGACACCACGAACAGCGGGCTCACGCCCGCCGCTCGCCAAGTGCGGAAACGCCACCGCGTCCGCGTGCTCAGACAATCCTGCGGCCCAGCGGCACCGCCAGTTGCCGCAGGGATTCCAGCAGTTTGACGAACGCCGGGAACGTCAGCGACTGCGCGCCGTCCGACATCGCGCGATCCGGTTCCGGGTGGATCTCGACGAGCAGGCCGTCGGCCCCCGCAGCGAGCGACGCCAGGCTCATCGCCGGCACGTAGTCGCGCTTGCCGGTCCCGTGGCTCGGATCGACCATGATCGGCAGGTGCGACAGCGTGCGCGCGGGCGGAATCACGGAGAGGTCGAGCGTGTTGCGGCTGTGGTCCGAGAAGGTGCGCACACCGCGCTCGCAGAGGATGACCTGGTAGTTGCCGCCGGCCATCACGTATTCCGCCGCCATCAGCCACTCTTCGAGCGTCGCCGACATGCCGCGCTTCAGCAACACGGGTTTACGCGCCTGGGCGACGCGCTTGAGCAAGCTGAAGTTTTGCATGTTGCGCGTGCCGATCTGGATGATGTCCGCCGCTTCCTCGACGGCGTCGGCGTTTTCGGTGTCCATCAGTTCGGTGACGATACCGATGCCGGTGCGTTTTCGCACTCGTGCCAGGATGTCGAGCCCTTCGCGGCCCATGCCCTGGAACGCA
>JAEUIF010001425.1 GCA_016795185.1 Planctomycetia bacterium
CAGGATAGACTCGCGCCACCGGTCGCTTGAATATGCACTAACCGCGAAACACGATGGCGGGTTCGAGCACCAGCACGCGGCGAATGCTCAGCAAGCTGGCGAGCATGACGATGGCGAGAACCGCGCCGGCGGTGACGAGCAGCACCTGCCAGGGCATGAAGAAGGCCAGCTTCGCCGAGCCATGTGTCAGCTCGCCGAACAGCGCGGCCAGGCCGACGCCCAGGCCGTAGCCGATCGAGCCGACCACCAGGGCTTGCAGCAGGATCATGCCGACGAGGCGAGTATTGCTCAGCCCCATTGCTTTCAGCGCGCCGAACTGCTTCAGGTTTTCCAGCGTGAAGGTGTAGAACGTCTGGCCGGCGATGGCCACGCCCACCAGGAAGCCGAGCAGCACCGTGATGCCGAAGTTGAGCGGAATGCCCGTCTTTTCCCAGTAGTAGGCGATGGTGGTCCAGGCGAACTCGTCGCGCGACAGGGCCTTCAGTCCCGTCTGCTCCCGGATGCGCTGGCACACTTCCGCGACGGGGACGCCGTCCTGGCCCTTGACCAGAATGAAGGACAGCACCTTGCGTTCGCTCGGTGCGTAGAGCACGGCCTGACTATAGCGGGCATACAGGATCGGAAAGCCCTCGAACGACAGCGACGCCTTGCAGATGCCCACCAGCACGGCCCGGCGGTCGTTCATCTCGAAGATTCTGCCGAGCGCCCGTGGTTCATCCGGCCAGAGGTGGGCGTAGCCGGCCTCGTCCATGACGACGGCGTCGGGCTGGCGCAGGTCGTCGAGCGAACCGAGCAGCATCTGCCGGGGCGCGCCGACCAGTGTGGCGTCGTCGAGGCCCAGCAGGGTCATCTGCTGGAAGTTGCCGTCGGCCAGCCGCGCCCGTGCCTGACTCTTGTAGAAACGCGCTGCCCACGCAACGCCCGACACGCCGCGCACCCGATAGAGCGCATTTTCCGACAGCGGCTGGATATCATCGATGTGCTGCACGGTGCGGTTCATCACCCAGATATCGGGCTCGGCCACATCGGCGATGCGGCTGGCGGTCATCTGCATGACGCCGCGGAAGATGGCGCTCTGCTGGGCGATCAACAGGGCCGCGAAGGCGACCCCAAAGATGATGCCCAGATACTTCAGCCGGTCCCCCATCAGCATTTTCAGTGCGACCCAGTGCATGGTCTGGCCTCCAAAACGACGTGTCGTGCGCTCCACCGCGAGGTAAAGCGAGAGCCGGTCGTCGTAGGGGCCAGAGGACCGCGAGTTCGCGAAGTGCACGAAAAAAATGCGCCGAGACGGACGCTCAGGCATCGGCGGCCTTGTCCACGGACGGCGCGATCCCGTCGCGCGTCACCAGGAACGGCTTCGGCGTAATTTGATAGGCCGAGGTGTCGTGGTCTTTCTTGAGTTGCCGGCCAATGCGCTGCTTGAAGTGCTTGCGGTCGGAAAAGAGGACGAGTCGGTCGCGACACGGGATGCCGGCCCAGAAGGTCCGCCCCAGGGCGCTTTGAAAGAGCGTGTGCAAGTCCGGATGCAGCAATCGGCTGGAGCCCAGGCCGTCCTCGGTGTGCACGACGATGACACGGCCCGAATCGCGGGCGCGGGCACCGAAAAGCTCGCGCGGCCAGGGACGCGCGGCCAGGTTCTCGATGGCCAGTCGGTGCAGCGCTTGCGCGTCCGTCCCCCAGCGGTTCACGTCCCAGCCGGTCACGAAACGAAAGATCTTCTTGCTCTGGATCACGTAGCAGATGACCACATCGCCCAGCCATTCGGTGGTCAATAGGTGCTGCGTGGGCCCGTTGGCGTCGATGTAGCTGCGCGGCTTCAGCATGGGCATGATGCAGCCCTGGGCGTCTTCCCAGGTTTCCTGTCCGATCTGCATCGCCGTCGGTTGGCTGACCTTTTCGACGAAGTTCTTGATGATGTGGTCGCGCCGTGCCGGGGCCGACTTGATCTCGCGGTACAAGTTGCTCAGGTAGACCACCTGGTTTTTGCCGCGAATTTTCCCGGAGTCGAAGGCGAAATCCTGGTCGGGATGCTTCTCGCGCAACCGGGCCAGCACCTCCTCGGCGATTTTGACCTCGGCCAGTTGGTCGTCGCGCGTGATCCGCAAGCTGGCCATCAGTTTCTGAAACGGTGGATTCCAGACGTCGCGCTCCGCGACTGGCACCTGGCTGCTGGCGAACAGCACCACGTCGCCGCCGGCGACGATCCAGTAATGGCCGCCTTCACCCTTCTTGGTGATGTCCGCCACCAGTCCGTAGTGGCGCAGGGACTCGTCGCGGCGCATGTTCTCGCCCATCGACTTTTGCAGCGACTGGCGCATCAGGTTGGGCAACTCGTCGGAGAGCTTTTCCGTGTTCACGCTCACCGGCATGATGGAAATCCACAGGCCGACGTCGTCGCGGTCGTGCGGTCCAAACCCACACGATTCCCCTTCCTTCTGTACCACCTGGTCCCAGTAGGAAGGGAACTCGAGCCGGTAGACCCCGTGCGGGTGGACGAACGTCTTCAGCGTGTTCGGCAGCATGGCGCTTCGTGGATGGAGTCGTCAGGGATCAGTGGGCGCAAGTGCAAAGTCCCAGGAGTGATTGGCTGACCGGCGGCAGTACGTCGGGCTTTACAGCCCCACCCCCGGCGCCGGGGAGGCGCGGGGTCGTCGCGCGGGGGCGGCCCGCCACGGGCGCGACGGGGCGGGCT
>JAEUIF010001472.1 GCA_016795185.1 Planctomycetia bacterium
GCTTCTGCGCGTGTTGCAGTGCCTGCTCCAGGTCACCCGCCTTGAGTGGCTTGACGAGGTGCTCGTCGTAGCCGGCCTCGAAGACGGCGCGGCGGTCCTCGGGGCGGCCGTAGCCGGTCAGCGCCGCCAGGTAGAGTTGCGAGCCGAGGCGGACGCGCACTTGCCGGGCCAGCTCGTAGCCGTCGAGGATCGGCAGCCCAATATCGACCAGGGCCAGTTGAGGACGCTCACGCAGGATGGCCGCCAGCCCCTCACGGCCATCGCGGGCCGCATGGACCTCGTGGCCATCCATTCTCAGCATCGATTCCATCATCCGGCGACTGTCGTCGTTGTCCTCAACCACGACGATCTTGAGGCGCGCGGTCGGCGGCCGCGGCTCGGTCCGTCCCTCGAGGGCAGCCGTGGTGTGCGCGGCCAGCGGCAGCCAGACGGTGAACTCGCTGCCCTGCCCCAGGCCGCCACTGGCGGCGCGCACCCGGCCCCCGTGCAGTTCCGCGATGGTGCGGACCAGCGTCAGCCCGACGCCCAGGCCCGTGTTCGTGCGGTCCAGGGATTGGTCCACCTGCACGAACAGGTTGAAGACCCGCTCCAGCATGTCCGCACGGATGCCGACGCCCGTATCCCGGACCTGGATCACCGCCTCCTCCCCATCGCGGCGCAGCTCGACCTCGGCCCGGCCTTCGGGCGGCGTGTACTTGGCGGCGTTGGTCAGCAGGTTGACCAGCAACTGCTGCAAGCGGTTGGGATCGCCATTCACGACCAGCGGCGCTTCGTCCATCCGGACCGATAGGGCCACGCGGCCGGCCTCGAACCGCGGCCGTGCCACGCGCAGCGCTTCCTCCAGCAGCTGGTCGAGCTGGGTCGGCACGCGCCGTAGCTGAATCTTGTTCTGCGTGATGCGCGACACGTCCAGCAGGTCGTCGAGCAGGCGAGACATCTGCTTCGACTGCCGCTGAATCACCTGCATGGCGTCCGCGCGGTCGGCTTCCTGGGCGGCAGGCCGTTCCAGGACGCTGGCGGCGTTGACGATCGCCCCGAGCGGGTTGCGCAGCTCGTGCGACAGCATGGCCAGGAAGCGGTCGCGGTGCTCGACGGCCTCGCGCGCCTCGGCCTCCGCCTGCTTGAGCTTGGCCACGTCGATCAGCGTCAGCACGACGCCTTCCACCGCCTGGCCGCTCTGGTAGGGCAGGATGCGCAGCAGGAACCAGCGCCGTCGGCTGTCGCGCACCTGCTGCTCGAACGGTTCGCCGGTTTCCATGACGCGGCGGATTTCCTCGACCAGGTTCGGGTAGTCGATGCTGTGCGAGAAGCTGTCGATGCGCCGGCCCAGGTCCTGGGGCAGCAGGCTGAAGGTCTCCGCGAGGCGCGGCGTGAACTTGCGAATGCACAGGTCGCGGTCCAGGAACAGCGTGTGGACCTGCGTGCTGGACAGCAGGTTGTCCATGTCCGCCGACAGCGCGGTCAGCTCGGTGATCTTTTTCTGGTATTCGGCGTTAACCGTGTACAGCTCCTCGTTGACCGAATGCAGCTCCTCGTTGGTGCTTTGCAGCTCCTCGTTGGAGGCGACCAGCTCCTCGTTGGTCGCCTGCAATTCCTCGTTGCTGGTCTCCAGCTCCTCGATGGTGGCCTGGAGGTTTTCCTTGGTGTAGCGCAGCTCCGCCTCCAGGGTGTGCAGTTGCTCGCGGGACGCCTGGCCGAGATCGACTTCGGTGGGCAGGAGCGGCGGCGGCGCCTGGCCCTGATCCTCGAAGACGACCAGGGCGTGTACCAGGCCCGAGCGCCGGCTGGCGACCGGCTTGACCAGCAGGTTGACCAGGTGCTCGCCGTCCGCCGCCGCCAGCCGCAGGCCCTTGTAGGCGACCGGCTTGTTCTCCAGGCCGACGCGGGCCAGTGCGCCGGCCAGCACGATGCGCAGGTCGGCGTCCACCATGTCGAGCAGGTCGGTGGTGACCCGGCCGTCCTTCAGGCGCAGGTACTTGCTCGCGCCGGCGAAGGTCTGCACGACTTCGCGGCGCTCGTTGACCAGCACGCTGGCCGGCATGAACTCGTCGAGCAAGGCGTCGTAGGTGCCGAGCAACTGGTGATCGGGTGGGCGCGGCGCGAGGACGCGGGCCCCGAGTTGCTGGGCGCGCACCGGGGCGGCCTCGGAGCCCAGCGGCAAGCGCAGCTCGGCCGGCAGCTGCACGTCGCGGCGCTTGCGGTAGATTTTCCAGTGCGCGTCGATCAGGGAAAACTCGTCGCTCAAGTCGCCGGGGCTTTCGCTGGGGCCGAGGAAGAGCACGCCGCCGGTCTTGAGCGCGAAATGGAACAGCGACAGCACCTTTTTCTGCGCCGGCGGCTGCAAGTAAATCAGCATGTTCCGGCAGGTGATCAGGTCGAGCTTGGTGAACGGCGCATCCTTGATGACGTTGTGCGGCGCGAAGACGACCAGCTGGCGGAGGTCGTGCGACACCTGATAGCCGTCGCGCTTGTGGACGAACCAGCGCGCCAGCCGTTCCGGCGAGACGTCCGCGAGCTGCGCCTCGGTGTAGCAGCCAGCGCCGGCGAAGTCGAGCGAGGCGCGATGCACGTCGGTGGCGAACAGCTTGACGTTGACCGGGCGGCCCAGCGCCTCCACCTGTTCCTGAATGAGAATGGCCAGCGAGTAGGCTTCCTCGCCCGTGGCGCAGCCGGCCACCCAGACGCGGAAATCGTCGGCCGGCTCCAGGCCGGAAAGCAGTCCCGGCAGCACCTCGCGCCCCAGCCGGGCGAACGCCTCGGCGTCGCGGAAGAAGCGGGTGACGCCGATCAGCAGGTCGTGGTAAAGGGCGTTCAACTCCTCGGGGTCGGCGCGCAGCCGCTCGACATAATCGTCGAGGTCGTGCGCACGGTTCAGCAGCAGCCGGCGCTCGATGCGCCGGCTGACGGTGCTGGCCTTGTAGTGCGAAAAGTCGATGCCGTAGGCGTCGCGCAGGCTGCGGAAGACGGCCGCGATGCCGCTCTCGGCCGGGGGCGCCTCGGCGCTGTCCGCACCGTCGGCGCTGCCGAACGGATGGCGGACGTACTTGAGCAGGGCGTCGGGAATCTGTTCGGGCGGCAGCTGCAAATCGACCGCGCCGGTCAGGTTGGCGCTGTTGGGCATGCCGTCGAATTTGGCAGTCTCCGGCGTCTGCGCGATGACCAGGCCGCCGGCCTCGTGGATGTCGCGGATGCCGCGCGAGCCGTCGCTGCCGGTGCCCGACAGCACGATGCCGACCGCGCACTCCCCCACGTCCTGCGCCAGCGAGCGGAAGAAATGATCGATGGGCAGGGCGACCAGCTGATTCGGGTCCTTGTCGGTGAGCCGCAGCCGGCCATCGACGATAATCATGTCCTTCTTGGGCGGGATCAGGTAGATGGCATTGGCCTCGACCTGCATGCCGTCCGCGGCCCGGTGGATCGGGATGCGCGTCTTGCGCGCCAGCAACTCGTCCATCAGGCTCTTGAAGTCCGGGGACAGGTGCTGCACGACCACGAAGGCCAGCCCGGTGTCTTCGGGCATCCGCTCGAAGACCCGTTCCAGGGCTTCGAGGCCCCCGGCGGAAGCGCCGATGCCGACCACGTGCGTCGGGCAGCGGGCCGTGCGCTCGTTGCCGGGCTCGTCGGTTGTCGGGAGTGCAGGTGCTTCACCGTTCATGACCGTCACCGTTCATTTTCTCCTAGTGCAAAATCAAGCGACCTGTTGCGCAAGGCTTTACTTGGGTGGCACGTCCCTCGGTACTCCGAGGGCGTGCGAGTCGCTCCCCACGCCCTCGGAGTACCGAGGGACGTGCCACCCATCATTCCTTCGGGCAACATCCTATTTGACGATGCACTAG
>JAEUIF010001476.1 GCA_016795185.1 Planctomycetia bacterium
CTCCCGCCAGGGGAGAGGGGCAGTCGGGCTTCCGCCTTTCGCCGGGCTTCATTTCAGTTAGAATGGTGAGCGACGCCGACCTCGGCGTCGCTTGCCTTTTCAGGAGACTGCTCATGCGGCCTTTCCTGCTCGCGCTCCTGCTATGCGGCCTGCTCGCTCCCGTTAGCGCGCAGGACGCGAAGACGGAGAACGTTCCGAAGCATCAGGTGCCCTTCCGGCTGACCGATACCAAACACGTCCTGGTGCGGGCCAAGATCAACGGCAAGGGGCCGTACAACTTCATCGTCGATACCGGCGCGCCGGCGCTGTTCGTCGCTACCGGCGTGTGTAAGAAGCAAAACCTCGAACCCGACAAGGACGGCTGGGGTGTCTTCGACCGCTTCGAGATCGAGGGCGGCGTCGTGCTCGACAAGCTCCAGGGCAAGATCGCCGATCCGTTCCAACTCGAAGGCATGAACCGCATGGGGCTGGCGGGCGTCGAACTGCACGGGGTCATCGGCTACAACGTGCTGGCCCGCTTTCGCGTCGAGCTGGACTTCACCCGCGACAAGATGGTCTGGACTCCGCTCAAGTTCGACCCCGGCCTGCCCGAAGGGCTGAACGGTAAGGCGGGCGGCGTCGATGCGATGGCGGGCATGGCCAAGGTCATGGCCCTGCTGGTCGGCAAGCGCGGCCGGGAAACCAAGCTGCGCGGGGCGCTCGGCGTCGAACTGGCTAGCAAGGACGAAGCCGTCACCCTGGCCGCCGTCCACCAGGACAGCCCGGCGGCCGAGGCCGGCTTGAAGGCCGGCGACCGGCTGACGCAGGTCCAGGGGCAGGACGTGAAGAACGCCGAAGCCGTACTGCGACTGGTCGAGAAACTGTCCGCCGGCGAGTCGCTGAAGCTGACGATCGTGCGCGGCGCGGAAACCAGGCAGGTCGCCGTTTCGCTGGGGAAGGGGTTCTAGCCATGAAGCGCGCCGCGGGCCTGCTGGGCAGTTTGGTCCTGATCCTGTGCTTGCCGGCGCGGGCGGACCAGGCCGCGCCGAAAGCGATCAAGGTGCCCATCGAAGTCCTGAAGACCAAGCACTTGGCGATCCAGGTGAAGATCAACGGCAAGGGGCCGTACCGCATGATCTTCGACACCGGCGCTCCGGTGACGCTGGTGTCGAGCAAGGTCGCGAAGGACAGCGAGATGCTGCCCAAGGACGCCAAGGCCCCGCCGCTGGCGCTGTTCGGCGCGATGGGGCAGTTCCCCATCCAGACCCTGGAAGTCGGCGGCGCGAAGGCCGACAAGGTGCCGGCGATGGTCATGGACCATCCGGCCGTCACCGCGCTGTCGCAGGCGCTGGGGCCGCTCGAAGGCATCGTCGGCTTTCCCTTCTTCGCGCGTTACACCATGACGCTGGACTACGAAAAGCAGGAATTGACGCTGGTGCCCAACGGCTACGAACCGGCCGACATCCTGCAAACGCTGATGGCCACCATCGTCGGCGGCAAGAACGCCGACGCCCCGGTGCTGGCGCCCGCTTCGGTCTGGGGCGTGGTGGTCCAGAAGGACGAGAAGGACGAGGAAGCCGGCGTGACGATCAGCCAGGTGCGCACGGGCAGCGCCGCCGCCGAAGCCGGGCTGAAGACCGGCGACCGCCTGCTGACGCTCGACGGCCGCTGGACCGACAGCGTGCTGGACTGCTACGTCGCGACGGCGGTGGTCAAGCCGGGCACGGCCGTGCCGGTCGTCGTCCGCCGCGACGGCAAGGAAGTGAAATTGACCGTCAAGCCGCGGCGCGGGTTTTGACGCCCTCTAGTGGCATTGCCGCAACGGCGTGGCCGTAGGCCTGTTTCGACAGTCAGACTGTATCAACAGGTGCCGCCGGCTATCCAGCTTTTAAGGAATGGGAAACGGCTTTCTGAGTTGCCTTTCCTTGGCGCAGCCACCGGCTGTGGTGCGCTGCACGTTCTGCGAGTCCGGCAGCTAGGTTCCGCCGAGCCGTCCTGTCAGTCGGCCCTTGTCTAAAGTAAACGGCAGCCAAGTCTACGATATCGTCAACCTGTCGTTCCAGGGCAAGCGCGTCGAAGGTGGGTGTTGACAGGCCAAGCAACTCGTTCAGGCCGTTCAGCTTGTAGGTATTGGCTGTCAGGGTGATGGCGGGAGCGCCACCGACGGCGGCAAATATCGTGGGATGCCACCGGCCGCTAATGTGCAGCTGCGCGTTGCCGAGAATATCAACAGCCTGCTGGGTCGGTGCCGACCGCCCAATCAGCGGCAAGTTGAGTTTCCGGGAGACTTGCCGCAGAATGCGCTCGTCAACATGGCAAGGTGCGGTCAAGACCACTTGTCCTACCTGGGTTCTGAGCCGGTCGCAGAGTCGCAAGTAGCCGGGAACTGGGTCGTAGTGATAGGTCTCTTCACGGTAATAGATGGAGCTGGCGCTGACACAGACATAAGGGGTCCGTGGGTCAAAGCCCTCCGCCGAATCCGGCCAAACGCTGAAATAGGTAGGGCGAGAAGCCAGTTGCCGAAACTCGGCTTCGGCGAGGGGCTGAAAACAGAAAGCCGCGTCAGGAATCAACAACGAACCCGTGACTTGCCGCGCCAGGTGCCCCCATGTCCTCTCGGAGATCGGATCTCGGAAGGAGACGTCGTCGAGCATGGGGTAGACGGCCTCGGCGATGGGCAGTAGTTCCGGGTTGCCGAGATCGGCCGTATGGTTGGTGAGTACACACGGTTTCCCAAAGACGGTTTTGGCGACGTAGGCGACAAAGAGAATTGCCTTGGCGACCCGGCGATTCCCGTGAATGCTGCCTTCTCCGTTAATGAATACAAGATCACACTGCTCCAGGGCCTGTCGGAGGTTTAAAACTCGTGTCGATTCCGGGCCTTTAAGAGTCGCTTGGCCGCGCAGCACACGGTTCGCGTAGGTAGGAAATTGAGAAAGCCGGGCCGGTACGCAGTCGAATAGTGTTATCGGTTTTCGGAACAGGCAGCCGAGCGGCAGTCGCCAACCATGAGGATGAGACAACTCAGTCACGAGGACGCTCTCGACAATCTCATGGCCGCCAGCCGCGAGCATCCGTCGCAGCTGAAAACTTGTGGCGCGGCAGCCCCAATTGCTTTGTTTTGACGTATCGTTGATCAACAGAATGCGCATGGCCGCCTCAAGAATGGCAACTGCTCAGGGAATCAATTGAAAGAGTTCGGCGATCAAGGCGATCAGTTCCCGTTGCACCGGCATGCGAATCGTCGCGTATTCCAGGAGTTCGGGAATTGCGGTGTCGAAGGGTACATCATGCAACTTCGCCGTTAACATGGTTGCCGTGGAGTAGAAGCTGCATATTTCCTCACAGCGATACTTCGGGAACTGGGTCTCGATGATCCCATCACTTGCCGAAAGGAGTTCATGCACACAGCCGGCTTGCCGCAGGGCTTGGCTAACGATTTGGACCGTACGCTCACAGCAACGCGGATGTGATTTGACCACGTAATGCTTTTCAGGCCGGCGTGCAAGAAACCGGGCCATGACCTGGCGGCAGTCGGTCTCATCGATGACGCCATCGTCAACCAGGGGTTGGATTGCGAACAGTGTGCGCCCCTGGCAGTCAGGCGCTGCGCCGTTACGCGGCGTTGTCCGGAATGGAAAAGGAGAAGAACTCAGGGTCGGTTCGATACCGTTTCGGGCAAGATAGCGGACTATTTCCTCGTGGAACGAAAGTAAATAGTGGATGTTCGGATCCACCACGCCTCGTTTGCACCCCTCAATGTAGCGGAACCATTCAACGGTCCCGTGTTCGATGACGACATGGCGACAGGGCGGGAAAGACCGACCCATCAACCGGTGCAGTTGTACGTCGTAGGAGTGGGTGTGGTAAAGGTAGACTGGCGCCTGAACCGCCGCGAGCCACAACCACACCTTCTCCCAGCGATACGCCCAGGATACCGTCCGATATTTTGCATCAAACGCCGATTTCCGCGTTGCGAAATGAGGTGACAATTTCGGCGTTGGTCCCGGCCGTCAGGGGTAGACGAAGAGGAGCCTGCGATTCCCCAGCCACGGGATCGGCGGGGCGTTCTGGTCCAGCGCCGCTTCGCGCAGAAGC
>JAEUIF010001479.1 GCA_016795185.1 Planctomycetia bacterium
ACAAAAGCTCGACGCTTGCTTGAAAGCGGCGCTCGGACTCCCGTGATCGCGGCACCTGACCGGCAGGGTTCACCCGATGACCTGGGTCGATGTCGAAGCCGATATTCATCCCTTCGCGCTCATTGCCGGCACCATCGGCCTGGCCTGCGGCGCGGTGGCGTGGTCGGTGCATGACTTCTGCACGGGCTTTTGGGTGTACTTGGCCGTGGGGTGTGGAGCCCTATTCACTTGGCAGATTTGGCTTCAGGTGCGGCTGCCGAGGGAGGCCCGTCAAGCGGCCCGGTTGGTGCTGGAGTGGTTCCGAGAGCAGTTTCCGGAGGAAAGCATTGAAGGGGTAGCCGTGCGTGCGATCGAACCCGCGCGGTATGTCATCGCGGTGCGGCACGGCTTCGGGAAACCCACCCCGCGCCGCTATTTCGCCATCGCGCGGCCGACTCTCGACGACATCGCCGAGTTGCCGGCCAATGACTGGTGGCCGCGTGGACTCAAGTAGTGCGGTAGCGTTGAATCCAGGAGCCCAAAACACAGTTCAGAGGAGCGAACCGATGGACTGGTTACTATCGTTGCTGTTCGGTTGGTGGTGGTACGGGCGCGACGGCCAGCGCAAGTCGGCCGACGCGGCGGATCGGTATGTGCTGTCCGTGCTGCTGGTGATCGCCGGCATTTGTCTCATTATCCTGCTCGTGCTGGCGCTGCGGTGATTCGTGGGCAAGCCAATCGCACCGCGACGGCGAAATCTTTTGACCGCCCGTCCCGCTGCTTTGTACGATGAGGGAACTGCCACACCGCCCCAACACTCGCCATCCTACCAGCGCCAGCAAAGGGAACGGTATGAGATCATTCCCCGGTTCCACCGCCCTGCTCGGACTCTGCATGCTGCCGGCCGCCGCCCTCGGCGCGGAGGCACCGAAGCCGCCGACGCCGCAGGAGATCGAGTTCTTCGAGAAGAAGGTCCGGCCCATTCTCGCGGACCATTGCTATTCCTGCCACGGCCCGAAGAAGCAGATGGGCGGTGGGTTGCGCGTGGACAGCCGGGACGGCATGCTCAAGGGCGGCGATGGTGGGTCCGTGCTGACGCCAGGCAAACCGGAACAAAGCCCGATGATCCGGGCCGTTCTCCACTCCGGCGACGTCAAGATGCCGCCCAAGGCCAAGCTGCCGGCGGAAGCCGTCGAAGCGCTGAAGACCTGGGTGAGCATGGGCGCGCCCTGGCCGGATTCCACGGCCACTCTGCCCGGCCCCGGCACCGAGACCATTCAGGCCGCTGCCCGTAAGCACTGGGCTTTTCAGCCCGTCAAGCCGGTGGTGGCGCCGTCCACGGGCGGGGCCTGGGTCAAGAACCCGGTCGATGCCTTTGTGCTGGCGAAATTGCAGCCCGCAGGTCTGTCGCCCGCGCCGCCAGCCGACCGTCGCACCCTGGTGCGGCGCATCACCTACGACTTGATCGGACTGCCGCCGACGCCCGCCGAGATTGACGATGCGCTGGCCGATCCTTCGGACGACTGGTTCGTGCGGGTGGTCGAGCGTCTGCTGGCGTCCCCGCAGTACGGCGAGCGCTGGGGCCGGCACTGGCTCGACGTGAGCCGGTACGCCGACACCAAGGGTTACGTCTTCCTCGAAGAACGCAAGTTCCCCTTTGCGTACACCTACCGCGACTACGTGGTGCGCTCGTTCAACGAGGACTTGCCCTATGATCGCTTCATCCAGGAGCAACTCGCGGCGGACCAACTGCCGGGCGTCGCGCCGCGCAGCCTGGCCGCGATGGGTTACCTGACGCTCGGTCGGCGCGTCCTGAACAACACGCACGACATCATCGACGACCGCATCGACGTGACCACGCGCGGCCTGCTCGGGCTGACGGTCTCCTGCGCCCGCTGCCATGACCACAAGTTCGATCCCATTCCCATCAAGGACTACTATTCGCTCTACGGCGTGTTCGCCAATTCGGTGGAGCCGAAGGATTTGCCCTTGATCGCCGAGGTCGAGCAGACCGCCGCCTTTCAGGCTTACGAGAAGGAACTGCAAGCCCGCGAGCAGCAGTTCGCCGCGTTCACGCAAACCAAGTATGGTGAACTGCTGCAACGGCTGCGCGGCCAGGTCGGCGATTACCTGCTCGCCGTCCGCCAGGCCGAAAAGTTGCCCGGCGAGGACCATTACGAAGCGCTGAACCCAGGCGACCTGAATCCCGACATCATCCGCCGCTGGCAGAGCTACCTGGCGGAAACCCGGAAGCAGCACCACCCGGTCTTCGCCGCCTGGCATGCGTTCGCCGCCCTACCGCAGAAGGAGTTCAAGGAGAAGGCCGGCGAACTGGCCCGCAAGCTCGCGGCCAACGACAACGATGCACGCAAGCTGCATCCGCTGGTCGCGGCCCTGTTCGCGGATCGGCAGCCGCAGAGCCTGCAAGACGTGGCCCGCTGGTACGGCGAACTGTTCGCCGGTGTCGAGAAGCAATGGCAGGAAACCAAAGCGAAGGACGCGAACCTGAAAGCGCTGGCTGACCCGCAGCGCGAAGTCCTGCGACAACTGGTCCGGGCCGCGAACTTCCCGGCCAATCCGCCCGTGGCCGACATCGAAGCGAAACGCCTCTTCGACCGCGACACCCGCAACCAGCTGGCGGCCCTGAAGCGCAAGGTGGATGAATGGAAAGCGAACTCCACGGCGGCCCCGCCGCGCGCGATGGTGCTGAACGATGCGCCCCGGCCCAACCCGACCCGCGTGCTGCTGCGCGGCAACCCGAACAGCCCCGGCGACGTGGTGCCACGCCAGTTTCTCGGCATCCTCGCCGGTGAGCAACGCAAGCCGTTCGCGCAGGGCAGCGGCCGGCTGGAACTGGCCCAGGCCATCGCGCATCGAGACAATCCGCTGACGGCCCGCGTCATGGTCAACCGCATCTGGCTGCACCACTTCGGCCAGGGTCTGGTGCGCACGCCCAGCGATTTCGGCCTGCGCGGCGAACCGCCGACGCACCCCGAACTGCTCGACTACCTGGCTCGTTCCTTCATGGACAACGGCTGGTCGGTCAAGCAGGTCCATCGCCTGATCGTGCTGTCGAACACCTATCAGCAAGCCAGCCAGGGCGACTCCCGGCTGGCCACCCTGGATGCCGAGAATCGCTTGCTGGCCCGCCAGAACCGCCGTCGGCTGGACTTCGAGCAGTTGCGCGACTCGCTATTGTCCACCGCCGGCCAGCTCGATCCCAGGTCGGGCGGAGCGCCGGCGGACATCACGACTCAGCCCTTCACCCGTCGTCGAACGCTTTACGGCTTCATCGAACGCCAGAACTTGCCAGGCATCTTCCGCACGTTCGACTTCGCCAGCCCGGACACCTCGACGGCCCAGCGCTTCACCACCACGGTGCCGCAGCAGGCACTGTTCCTGATGAACAGTCCGTTCACGGTCGAGCAGGCCCGGCACTTCGCCGCCCGCACGCAGGGGCTGGAGAACCCGGAGGAACGCATCGCGGCGTTCTATCGCCTGAGCTACGGCCGCAAGCCCGATGCGAGCGAGATCGCACTGGGGCTGCGCTTCGTGAACGAGGCGGAAAAGGAAGGGAGTCAGCCGGGCAAGGGCTTGGCGGCCTGGGAGAAGTACGCCCAGGTGCTGCTGCTGTCGAACGAGTTCGCGTTCGTCGATTGACGGGCCGCTCGCCGCTTCGCAGTGTTGCTATGATGTCAGTCGGGAGCAAATGACCCGATTGCTGGAGCCACCCATGCAACAGATCATCATCGACAAGGAACTCCTGGCAAAGCTACACGACCTCCGCGAGCCGCTGGAATTGCTCGACGAACACGGCCGTCGACTGGGCATCATACAACCGGACCCCTCGCGCGACCGGGAACTGCTGCGGACGATGGAGATTCCCGTCAGCGAAGAGGAGCTGCGCCGCATCGAAAAGGAGATCGAGCAAGGTTGCAAGCTCTACACGACGGCGGAGGTGCTTGCTCACCTGCGCAGTTCGAGGAATTCCTGATGTACAGCGTTCTCTGGTCGCCCGATGCGTTGCAGAACCTGCTCCGCATTTGGGAGCGAGCGGCGGATCAAGAAGCGATTGACCGCGCCGTGGCGCGCATTGATGATCGCTTGGCCAACGACCCGGTGGGGCAAAGTGAGTCGCGCGATCCTGGCCGCAGGATGCTGATCGAAGCTCCGTTGACTGTCGTTTTTCGGATGAATGAGCAGCTGCGAGTAGTCATCGTAATGTCGGTGTGGCACTTTCAGAGGCGGACTCCTTCATGAGCAATCATCCGATGAATTCTCCCCAACTCCTAACCCGCCGCGAACTGCTGCGCCGCTCCGGCATGGGCTTCGCCGCGCTGAGCCTGGCGGGCCTGCTCGAACCGACCGCCAACGCGGCGGGCGTGGCGGCCAATCCGCTGGCTCCGAAGCAGCCGCACTTTCCGGGCAAGGCCAAGCGGGTGATCCACATCTTCGCCAACGGCGGGGCGTCGCACGTCGATACGTTCGACCCCAAGCCCAAGCTGGACGAGTTCCACGGCAAGCCGTTGCCCGCGCCCAATCTGCGCACCGAGCGCAAGACCGGCGCGGCGTTTCGCTCACCGTTCAAATTCCAGCGCTACGGCAAGGCGGGCATCGAGGTGAGCGAGATCTTCGCGAACGTCGGCCAGTGCATCGACGACATCGCCGTGATCCGCTCCATGCACGCCGACGTGCCGAACCACGAACCGTCGCTGATGTTGATGAACAGCGGCGAGGCCCGGCTCATCCGGCCCAGCTTCGGTTCGTGGGTGACCTATGGCCTGGGCAGCGAGAACCAGAACTTGCCCGGCTTCATCGCCATGTGCCCCAACGGCTACCCGATCCAGGAAACGCAGAACTGGCAGTCGGCGTTCCTGCCCGGCGTCTTCCAGGGCACCTACATCGACACGAAACACACCGACATCGAGAAACTGATCGAGCACATCCGCAACAACTTCACCACGCTGAAGGAACAACGGCAGCAACTCGATCTACTCAAGCAGCTCAACGAGAAGCACCTGGAGAAGCGTCAGCAAGATGCGCAGCTCGAAGCCCGCATTCAGTCCTTCGAGCTGGCCTACCGCATGCAGATGGACGCGGCCGACGCCTTCGACGTGGGCAAGGAGCCGCAGCATATTCGCGATATGTACGGCCCTGGCGTCCATGCCCGCCAGTTGCTGATCGCCCGTCGCTTGCTGGAAAAGGGCGTGCGCTTCATCCAACTCTGGCACGGCCAGGGGCAGCCCTGGGACAACCACGACGACATCGAGGTCAACCACCGCCGGCTGGCCGGAGAGTGCGACAAGCCCATCGCGGCCCTGCTGAAAGACCTGAAGCAGCGCGGCATGCTCGACAGCACGCTGGTGATCTGGGGCGGCGAATTCGGCCGCACGCCGACCGTGGAACTGCCGACCCCGGGCGCGAACGCCGGCAAGGTGAACGGCCGCGACCACAACCACTACGGCTTTTCGATGTGGCTGGCGGGCGGCGGCGTCAAGGGCGGACAAGTCTACGGCGCGACCGACGAGACGGGCTTCCAGGCCGTGGAAAACAAGGTCCACGTCCACGACCTGCACGCGACGCTCTTGCACCTGCTCGGCTTCGATCACGAGAAGCTGACGTTCCGCTACGCCGGCCGCGATTTCCGCCTGACCGACGTGCACGGCCACGTCGTCAAGGAACTGCTGGCGTAGGGCAAAGTCCCAGGAGTGCTTGCCTGACCGGCGGCAGTACGTCGGGCTGTCCAGCCCGACAGGCCG
>JAEUIF010001492.1 GCA_016795185.1 Planctomycetia bacterium
AGGTAGGCGCGTCGCGCTGGGACTGCCGGGCTCGACCATGCGTCAGAGTTCCCAGACATTCCTGCGTCACTACGGCATTCCAAACGTGGTGGACACGGAAGAGTATTTCGGCGTACTCGACACCGACCTCCAGGTCGATGCCGCCCTGGTAACCACGGGTTGGATGAATCCAACCCTCCTGAAACTCATGCAGCGCGGCGATCTGGAACTGATCGGCATTGACGACCCGGAGGGGTTGGCGATGCGCCACCCCTGGTTGACCGTCACCACGATTCCACGGGGGCTTTATCCCGGCAAGTTGCCTGCACCGCCCGAGTCAGTGCGAACGGTGGCGGTGACGGCGTTGCTGGTCGGGCGGACGGATTCTCCGGATCGTTTGGTGCGCGAATCCCTGGCAGTGCTTTACGAGACGGAGTTGCGATCGTCGTTCCCAGCCGTGCTGTCGGCGAAGGCCGCCAAAGACTACGATGCCGCTGCGATGCACCCCAGCGTCGCGAAGTACCACGACCCGACTTTGGCATTCAGTCGGCTGTCTCGCACTTTTGAGTTCATCTCGAAGTCCAAGGAAGCCGTATTCGCGGTGATTGCGTTTGCTCTGCTGGCCTGGGGCTGGGTGCGCCGGCGGCGCGAGCGCGCTGTAGAGGCGGCGGATCAGGCCCAGAAAAAGAAACTCGATGACTTCATTGCAAGAACGCTCACGGTCGAACTGGAACAGATGGAAGTGGCCGACCCGGAACAACTGCGTCCCTTCCTGCGACGAGTAACGCATATCAAGCAAGAAGCGCTTCGCGAATTGACTAGCGAGAAGGTCCGGGGCGACCAATTGTTCGCGATCTTTCTTTCCCAGTGCGCCGCGCTTAGCGAGAAGATCCAGATGCGGATGATGTATGGACGGATGTCCGAGCCCACGCCCCAACCCTGGGATGCGGCTCCCCAAAAATCGTAACCCTTCACTCGGCGTGCCAAGCAAAGTACGCTGGCCGCGCAATTCGCCGCACGGGTTTGACGTTCACCCTATTCCCAGCACGAAATCCAGCGCCCAGCAACCGCGCAGGTGGCTGGCAGCGTCGCGCAAGTGCTGCACGACATCCGGGCGCGGGTAGCCGTCGGCTTCCAGCATGTCGGCCAACGCCGGCAGGTCGCTGAACCGTCCCTCCCGGTAGATAGACTCGGCGAGTTGCAAGCTGCGATCGCTCGCACGCGGGGTTGTGGCAAGGACCGGCGTGCGCGTCGGCTGACTGCCGAAGATTTCGCGCAGCAGGTCGCACTGGCTGGCTGCCTCGCGTTGTGCCGCGGCATCGTCCTGACCTTCGTAAAAGTGGACTGCGGTCACCGCGGCGTCGGCCACGGCGCGCGCCGCCTGGTCGGGCGCACCGTCCAGGAAACGGCTCAGCAGGGCCGGGGCCGTGGCGGCCAGGTCGCCTTCCTCTGCCGGCACGCGCGCCGCCGCGAGCGCTGCAACCAGTTCCTCCTGCGTGGCGTGGCCATCGCAGCGGCGGTCGAAAACGTCCACCACCGCGCGGCTGGCGGGGTCGCTCAGATACTGCGCGAGTCGCCGACAGCAAGCAACCGCGAACAGGCGGTACTTGCGGGCGCTGCCCCCGAGTTGATTCACCTCGTCGAGTAATCGGTGTGGGTCGGAGATGGTGGTGCAATCCACAGCGCTTCGCAAGTTCAGTCGGTTGCCCCGAGCGATTCGCGGCCCGGCTTCGGTTGGCTGCGCGGCCCGCAGTTCCTGACGGACTTCCATCAGCAGGCGGCCGAGCCAGTTCAACCCCTGGCCGTCGCGGCCGATGCCCCAGAATGGATCGTGGGCGGAATCCTCCACGATCGCGGCGTCGCCCGTGGCCAGCAGCAGGGCTTGCAGGTCCGGGTTCTGGCCAAACTTGGCGCGCAACGCCGTGGCCATCACTTTCAGCTTCACCTCGTCCCAGTCGCCGCGGATGCCCTCGGCCTGGCCGTGAAACCAGGAGCGCTTACGTGCCTTGCGCGAGCGCTGCGGGTCCGAGCCAAGGCCCTTGGCGTGGTCGGCGCTGGTGGCCTGGCGGATTGCTTCCCGGTAGGCCGGGTTGTCCGACTTCTGCGCTTGATAGTAGAACTCCGCCGAGCGCCAGGTTTCACCGTCGATGGTCACGGGCGCTTCGTGGTAGTTCGACAGGAAGCCGAAGCGTTCCCGGTCGCGTTTGAAGAAGAGAATGCGGTTGTCTTCGGGGATGAGCAGCGTCACGATCGGCACCTCGGTTCAACGAAACAGCACCGTGACGAAAACGAAGCCGCGCTGTAGTTCGGCGCGGCGTGCGAGTTTCACCAGTTGCGATACTCCGTCGCGGATCGCCGCCGCGTCGGGAGCCAGTGAGCCCAGGCTCCTGATGCACTTCGCCGCCAGTTCGCGCTCGTCGGCGGCGGTTAGCTTCGCTAACCGGCGGACGACTTCCGGAGCCATGCGCAAGAGTTGGAACCCCTCGTCCACCCTGGGGTCGGGTGGGCCGTCGATCAGCACCAACTCGGCCTCCGGTTGCCCGGCCACGCAGGAATACAGTCCGTGGAGCACGAAATAGCCGGGCGCGAACACCAGCGTATCCTGGCCCGCTTGCCGTTCGTAGCGACGGGCCTCCGCGAGATTGGTGCAGTGGGGCGCGATGAACAGCGTAGGGATTTCGGCCATAGTGCCGCCTACTAACGGGCAGCTGCAAGGCGTTGGTGCAGCAACAGATTGCCACGCCAGCCTAACGTCAACGACTGCCGATCCGGACAATCTTCAACCTCGTGGCGACAGGCGATGGCGCAGCAGGTTGCGCGTCTTTATCGTGAAAAATCGTCAGGTCTGCATCATTTACTTTGACATTGCTGCATGCAATTTTTTAAGATTTCATCTTCCAAAGGAAATTTCTGGGTAAACCAAAATCCGTTCCCACCCTGGTCCACCCCGCACGGAATCGGAGTCGGTAACCATGATGCGCAAGCTCGCCCGCTGGTGGAATTCGCGACGCCAGACAACGGACACGCCAGACATCAGCCCACTGCGTCGCCTGCAAGCCGAATCCCTCGCTGCCAATGAACGTCACAAGCAGCGACTCCGGAAACTCGCACCGCCACAGCGCAAACGAACCGCTCTGGATGACACCCTGCAAACCGCCCTGGGCAATACCTACAGCGCGCTGGAGGCAGGACGGGCCAGCCTGGCAACGGGCGCTGACGCGGCAGGCAAGGTTCTCGACTGCGACGAGCCGCTCGACTCCTCGTCCCGCGCCCGCCGCGCCAGTTGGTTCGCGCGCTTGATTGCCTGGCTGCATCCCGCTCGCAACCGCATCGAACGTCGCCGGCAGCCCCGCTTCGTGTTCGGCCGGCGGCACCCGCATCTGCGGCTCACGCTGGGAGTGTGCGGTTGGCCGGCGGCCGTGACGGATGTTTCCCAGACTGGCGTCGGGCTGATCGTCGGCATGTGGCAAAAGCCCGGCAACCTACTCCAGCTGCACGTGACCGATGAATCGCGCGGCTGGCACTGGGATGTACGTGCCAAGGTCCACCGGGTCGAACAGCGTCCGGACGGTTTATGGCGGCTGGGCTGCTGTTTTCAGCGTCCGGTCAATGAGCGCGAACTGGCGGCACTGAAGTGACCGATTGGCTGGGCCGCTTCATGATCAGGACAACCGAGCCATAGGACATGCCCGTCAAATCGTGCAGGGCGTGTTCGATGTCTTCACTCGGACCGAGTTTGCTGACCCACCGTCCGCTGGACAATTGCCGGGCCACGTGCTTCGGTACGCCAGCCAGGGCAAACAGGGCGACTTTCTCGTAGCCCGTCTCCGGCTGTTCGCCATCGCAGACCCCGTACCCCAGCGTGGCGAAAGCGTCCCGAAAGGCTTCGAGCGTTTCAACACGCGCCACGCCCGCAGGCCAGCTGTCCTCTCCCGCAGCATCCGGCCACCATCAGTTGCGATCATCACCCGCGGCAAACGCGATGCAGTTGTAGCGGTCGTCCTTGGGACTGGTGATGCGATAAGGCTGGCCAATCAGCCCTGGGAACACATCTTCCAGGCTTGGTCCTACCATCGGTAGCCCTGCTCCCTGCCCCACTTCAGCCAGGACTCTGACGCCTGGCCAATGTTTCCTCGGTCAGTGGACGGGACTGGATCGATGCCGGTGATTTGCCGCAGCGCTCGATGCCAGTGGCCGGTGCCGTTCTCCAACTCCCGGAGGAGCAGGGGAATGACGGGCGGCCCCATCGCGACGATCTCGCGAAATGCAGGGTGGGCGACCAGGTCATTGCTGGAGGAAACGTAAGCCGTCTCGGCGCGCCAGACTGACGCCAGGCGATGGAACTTCTCCTCAATCGATTCCGTCGGTTTCTGGGTTTCAGCTTGCTTGACTGGCACTGTGGACATGATGGCAGTCTCCAATGCGGGCCGCGGCTTGCAAAGCATGCCAGCAGCGTTACTTCTGCGGCGGCAAGATGGCCGTGTCGAGCCAGTAGCGCTGAATGACTTGCAGCAGGGCCACGAAGCGGTTGAAGTCCTGGGGTTTCTGGAAGTAGGTGTTCGCGCCCAGGGCATAGGCTTCATGCACGTCTTCCAGGCGGTTGGAGGTCGAGAGGACCACGACCGGCACCATGCTCAGCGACGGGGCGCTACGGACGCGCTGCAACACCTCGCGGCCGTTGACGCGCGGCAGGTTCAGGTCGAGCAGGATCAGGTCGGGGCGACGCCAGTCGGCGCTGTGCGCGTACTGGCCGTGGCGCAGCAGGTACTCGACCGCCTCCTGGCCGTCGCGGACCACGATCAGGTGGATCGGCAGCGCGCCGTCGCGCAAGGCCCGGCGGGTGATCTGGATGTCCGCCGGGTTGTCTTCCACCAGCAAGATGGCGTGCGAGTCTTTCAGCGACACGGGGTACATTCCGTTAGAGCCGGCGTCGCGACGCCCAGGGCCGTTAGCCAGGGTGCGCTATCCACCGTCCCGAGCAAGCGCCACAACTGTTCCGTGAAGGCGACGGCCACCGGGGGTGCCGTCGGGGCGTCCGCACGGGCGAGATCGAACCCCAGGCCATCGGCGGTCAGACCGGGGTCGGGAGAATCGCACCGCGCTGCCGCCCGCCGCCACAAGGCCCGTATCGCTTCCACACCGAGCCTTCCGGACAGCGGGCCGCGTACCGTGCGGTCGAAGCGCTGGGCCGCCACTGCACCACTCCAGGGTAGCGAAATCGGCGTGCGCCCACCAGCGATGCTGTCGAGAATTTCCGTCAACCGCCGCCGCCAATCGTCCGGCTGGCAGAGCAAGTCCTTGGACAGCACGAAGTCGCCGCCCGCATCGAGGCCGGCGGCGATGTCGTCGGGCCGCTGCCAGTGACTGAGCAACGCGACGGGCAGCGTGCGCGTCGGCGGCGCGGCGCGCAGCCAGCGGCAGTAGTCCAGCCCGCTCGCTCCCGGCAGGTTGATGTCGAGTAGCACCAGGTCGGGAAGAACTTCCTGCACGTACTGCCAGGCCAGTTCGGCATCAGCACGGGCAATGACCTCGAAGCCGTCGCGGCGGGCCAGGTGGCGGACGATGAACGCTACCTCCGCGGAATCATCGACCAGGAGCAAACGGGGCGGGTTCATTTTGGTAGGTCAGGCTTTCCAGCCTGACACGGGCGCTGTGAGTCAGGCTGGAAAGCCTGACCTACGGGAGCCATCAACTCTGCGAATCCGCGTGAACCATCGTGCTGCGGCGGCGCATCACCGGGCGGCTGGTGCCGGCCGGCGGCGGCGACTGCGGCAGCGTGAAGCAGAAGGTCGCGCCTTGCCCCGGCTGCGATTCGACCCAGATTCGGCCGCCGTGCGCCTCGACGATTTTCTTGCAGATGGCCAGGCCCGCGCCGGTGCCTTCGTACTCCTCGGGCAGATGCAGCCGGCGAAAGATGCCGAAAATCTGCTCGTGGTAGCGCGGATCGATGCCGATGCCGTTGTCGCGGACGTAGATTTCCACCTTACCTGTTTCGTCGCCGGGTCGGGGAGCATCGCCGTTGTACTGCGAGGCCCGCCCGCCGCTCGGCGCGTGGCCCGGTCCGGCATCCGTCGGCAAGGGCTTCCGCCAGCCGATATGCACCTCCGGGTGGGCGCTGGTGTTGTACTTCAGCCCGTTGCTGATGAGGTTCGTCAGCAATTGCGCGATGCGTTGCGGGTCGCCAGCCGCCACCGGCAGCGAACCATCCAGGATCAGTTGAGCGTTCTTGCGCTGGATCAGGCTGACCAGGTCGCTGCGCACCGTGTTGACGATCTCGCCCAGGTCGAAAGTCTGCTGCGTGTTGAGTACCCGGCCAGCGCGGCTCAGGGTGAGCAGGTCGTCGATTAGCACGCCGAGCCGTTTACTGGCCTGGATCAGATGCTCGATGAACTCCTTGCCCTCGGCCCCCAGTTTGTCGGCATAATCTTCGGCCAAAAAGTTGCTGAACGCCTGCAAGGTCCGCAGTGGTTCCTTCAGGTCGTGCGAGACGACATAGGTGAAGTCGTCCAGTTCGCGGTTGATGCGCTGCAAGCGTTCGTTGGTTTCCTGCAATTCCTCGGCCTGGGCGCGGAGTGCGTCGGCCAGGCGGTTGCGCTCGGTCACTTCCTGGGCGGCGCTGCGGGAGCGCAGGAAGCGGCCGTCGGCGTCCAGCACCGGCGTGGTGCGAATCCAGACGTCGATGGCGGTGCCGTCCTTCTTGACCCACTGCGCCTCGACCTCACCCGAACGCTGGAAAGCATCGGGCCGCTTGATGTAGTCCTTGCGGCTCAACTCGGTCAGCACATGGACGTAGGGCTGCTCGTGCAGGTCTTCGCGGGTATAGCCCAGCGCCTTGAGCATGGTCTCGTTGCACGAGGCGAACCGGCCGCTCACATCCAGGCTGAAGTACAGCACCGGCGCGTTGTGATACAGATCGCGGTAGCTTTCCTTCAGGCGTTCGAGGTCGCGGTTGATGCGTTGCAGCCGGTCGTTGGCCTGCGCGAGTTGCTCCGTGCGCGAACGCAGTTCGCGATTGGAACGGACACGCTCGGTCACGTCCTGGAAATGGCAGCGCAGATGCAGCGGCTTGCCGTCGGGCGTGTAGCGCGTCAGCACGTCGATCTGCACGTGCCGTTCGCCGCCGCTGCGCAGCTGCAAGCGAAACTCGATGCTATGCGCTTCTCCCTGGCGCAGCGCTTTCTCGAAAGCTGCGCGCACAGCGGGTTCATCCTCGCGATGCACCAGGTCGAAGATCGAGCGGTTGTTCAGCTCGACGATGGTGCAGCCGAGGAACTTTTGCAGCGCCGGAGTGGCGGCCAGCCAGCCGAAGGTGGGTGTCAGGCGGCCGATCATCTCGCGTGCCGGGCCGCCCAGTGCCGAATCGCCCGCGGCGCGGCGCTGCACGAGCGAGTGGCTCTGGCCTTCCTCGCTGTCAGCCCGGCCCATCATCGATTGCAGGGTGATTTCCGCGAGTTGCTGTTCCTTTTGCAATATCTCGATGGTCCGCTTCTGGCGTTCGACGGTTTCGCGCTGAAACGCGGCGAACTCGTCAATCTGGTGGCCCAAAGTGCGAATCGAGCCGGGCAGCGAATGCACGTCGAGCGCCGTCGGGTCGCGCTGCATGCGGGACAGGCGCTCGCCCAGGTCGCGCAGCCGGGCCTTGCCGACCTGACGCACGGCCAGCGCGCCAAGCAGCGCGGCGATCAGACCCAGACCGCCCGCGACCGCGACTACCTCCGCGCCGGTCGCTGCCGGGTGCGAGCGCAGGTAGGCGGCAAAGCCCCAGGCAGCCAGGCCCACGCCGGCCAGCACGATCGCGAACGCCAGCAGCGGCCTACACAACGCCATGAACGCTCACCTCCTCGGGAGCAGCAACGACAGGCTACCGGATTTGCGCTGCAACGATACCACGATCATACCATGAAACGCGGCCCTCAAACTCCACGGAAAAGCCCGGCTGCG
>JAEUIF010001493.1 GCA_016795185.1 Planctomycetia bacterium
CTGAGTATAGGAAGATGGCGTCAACTTGATAGCCCAGAGCAGCGAGGGTTCCAGGGAAACATGGCCCGTCCCGAGACCCTTGAGAAAGTTGCCGGACGGAATAAAGGTCTTCAACTGGAAGCTCACCTGCATCAGTTCGCAGTCCAGCAGCAGGCTCTTGGTGCCGAGCACGATGTCGCCGAAGCCTGCGAAATGGCCGTTGGTCTCGGCCGTGATGGAGCGATAGGGCGTCTCGACGAAGATGCCGATACGAGCAGCAGCGCCTTCCATGTACAGGGTCAGTTCATCGTAGTCGAGCTTGGTCTCGATCCGCGGCGGGCCCTTGCCGCCCTGGCCCTGCCGCGCCCAGAAGTACTCGGCGCGATCCGGGAAGACCATGCCGAAGCCGGCGTCGTAGCGCAGGCGCATTTGCGTGACCGGCCGGGCGGCGTCCACGAAGAACGCGGAGTTCGCGACGGCGCACCAGTGCGGTTCGTAGCAGGGATCGGGGCAGCAAATGCACTCGTAGAAGCGCGCACAGCAGCGCTCGTACCAATGGTCCGAATGAAAGGCGGGATCGCAGCACTTGCGACCGGGAATGCACTTCGGGCCACCGCACCCGCAGCCGCCCGGTCCGCCGCAGGTGGCGCAGCCGACGGCATGCCCGCCGTGATCGTGCCCGCCGCCGAACAGGCCGCTCTCACAGCCGGGGCAACTGGTTTGCAGCAAATTCGGGTCGTTGATCGTTTCCGTGGTGGGGCGAGGCGTCCAGGCGCCGACGGTCGGCGAGGCGGCAGCGGCCGGCGCGAAACCTTCGGCCAGGGGCGCTTGCGCCGTCGCCGGTCCCACGACCGCGACGGCGCAGAGCGCCGCCCAGACCAGGGCGCTGCACCCCCGACGGCGGGAGGTCGGGACAGTCGCGTCACTCATGGCCAGGACTCCTTCTTGAATTCGGCAGGGCCGGCGGCAACTTCTCGGCAGGGTTGGGTCGGGCGGGTCGGCTTCGGCAGGCAGCGCGCCGGTTTTTCCCGGCGTTCCGGTCAGGCAAAATATGCCGGGACCGCTAATTGTCTATCGGCACGCTGCGCGACAGTCTTTGAGCATTCGGTGAATGTTGCCGGATGCGCCGCCTTTATTAAATGTGCCGACCGCACCAGGGATCGGGGGCTGGCACGGTGGGAAACCAGCGCTTTCCGCGCGCTGGCGGCGATAGCCGCAAGGAAGCAACAACTCCAAAGCGCCCGAACAACCACACCAACCTGCAAAACGCGGAGATTCCTCAAGAGCGGCATTCGCCACGCCGAACTATTTCACAGGCAGGCATTCCGGTTTCAACCCGCCACGGAAATCGGGCCGTCGCTCCCGCACGAGACCACGACCCACCAACCCGCCTCGGTCACTACCCTCCCGACCGAACCGAGAGAAGGAACTCAAGCCATGAAAGTATGGCCATACGTCGGCACCGGGCTGCTCGCGCTGCTGGGCGTGACGCCCGTGGCGGCCCAGGTGCCCGGAGTCCCCGCCGGCGCGGCGGCCCCCGCTGTCGCGACCCCCGCCGCTGCCGCTGGCGTCGCCGCGACGCCGCGCGGGTTCGAGTTCATCCGGAAGTGCCAGGAACAGAAGGAACTGTGCAAGCGCAAGCTATGTGAATCGACTCTGGGACAGCTGCTGAACAATAGCATGAAGCCCATGACCGCCTTCACCGGCGGCCTGATTCCGCCGTGCTGCCCGACCACGCCGAGTGTGGAGGAATTGCAGGAACTACAGGACGATCCGGGCCCGCTGGGCGCGGCGGCGGCCATCAAGATGGACGAGGCCAACGCCAAGAAGCGCCGCGCCGCCGTCCGTTATCTGAGCACCGCCGACTGCAACTGGTGGCCGGAAGCCGAGAAGGGACTGATCGTCGCCCTGCGCACCGACCGCAACGAGTGCGTCCGCCTGGAAGCCGCCAGCGGCCTGGGCAACGGCTGCTGCTGCACGCGCCGCGTCATCGAGGCGCTGGCCATCACCGTGGAGGGCAGCAAGAAGGACGGCAACCCGCCCGAAAACTCCGAGCGCGTGCGCAACGCCGCCCTGGTGTCGCTGCACCACTGCCTGAGTTGCTACCACGATATTCAGCTGGTGGACCCGAACGCCGGGCGTCCAAAGGAAGGCCCCGTCACCGCCAATCCGTCCAAGCGCGACGAGGTGGACGAAACGAAGTCGAAGATCAAGCTGCCGGCCCACTACGTCGAGGTGGAAAAGAAGCCGTTCGCGGACGTCGTCGCCAACGCGCGGCGCGTCGCCAAGGCTGCCGAGAGTGAGAAGGAAGTGAACGTGCTGCCGACCGGCGAACGCACGCTCTTCAATGTCTTCTATCACTCGACCCCGCCTGGCACGGCTGTGTCCTGGCCGGACGCTACCCCCGCCAGTGCCGCGGAACCGGCCGTCGCCGCGACGAGCGCGCCGCCGCTGGCCATCGATTCGCCGATCCGCCCCGTGGCCGCCGTGATGCCCGCGGTCACCGCCCCGACCCCACGCACCTCGGCCGTGCTCGCCCCGGTGGTCAGCACACCCAGCACGCCGCCGGTGATTGTGGAAGCCGCGCCCCGTCCGGTTTCGACCTCGACTCCCCTGTTCGGCACGCCCGCGCCGCGCATGTCGCGTCGCGTCGGCCGCATCGTCGAAGCGCCGGTGTCCTGGCCGGCCCAGACCGCGCCGCAGGTGATGCCGACCGTGTTGCCCAGCCAGCCGATGCCGGTCAACGTGCCGCAGACGCGCGGGCCGTCGGCTGAGCCGGAGACGCTGCAATTCGTGAAGGAAGCAGCAACTCCGGCGAAACAGTAAGTAGACGGAAGACGACGACATCCAGCGGCGAACCACGGGCGAAATGCCTGTGGTTCGTCGCTCCTTTTCTGGTCCGTGAACGCGACCCTTTTTGACCGTTTCAGGTGAACCCACGGACATGACGACTTCGCAGCCATTGGAATTGTGCGAAGCCGCCAGCGGCGTCTATTCCGCGAACAGCACCACGCTGGCGGTGAAGCCGTGAATGAAGTTTTGGCCACCGACCGGCCCCAGCTCGCCCTGGGCGAAGAAGCCGGCGAGCGGAATCGGCCCCGCGTGCTGGCGGACGACGCCGGCATCGTGATGGGGTTCGTCGA
>JAEUIF010000004.1 GCA_016795185.1 Planctomycetia bacterium
GAACTGGTGCTGACCAACCTGGGGCGCTGGGGCAGTCCGGTGCTGCGTTATCGCACCGGCGACCTGGTGCGCGTCGATCCTCAGCCGTGCCCGTGCGGACGGAACCTGGCGCGACTGGACGGTGGCGTCCTGGGGCGCACCGATGATATGATTCACCTGCGCGGCAACAACTTCTATCCGGGGGCGCTCGAAGCCGTCCTGCTGCGTTTCCCGGAAGTTGCGGAATTCCGCGTAACGGTGGATCAAACCGGGGCGTTGCCGGTGTTGAAGATTGAAGTGGAACCAGTGCCCGCCGCCCCCGCCGACCTGGCCGAGCGCCTGAGTCAGACCATCCGCGACGAGCTGTTTTTCCGCGCGGAAGTCACGCTGACGCCGCCGGGCGCCCTGCCGCGGTTTGAAATGAAGTCGAAACGCTTTCATCGCAAGGTTGCCGAGGGATGAACGCCTTCCCCGAGCGTCGCTAACCCACTTGAGGCCGACACCATGAAACTCGTTTCCTCACGGCTGCTGCTGGCCGTCAGCGCGCTGCTGCTGCTGCCGCTGACCGCCGTCGCCGACAACTGGCTCGCCTGGCGCGGCCCGGAACAGAACGGCGTCTCGCGCGAGAAGGACCTGCCCGATGCCTGGTCGCCGGACGAGACCAAGGCCAACAACAACCTCATCTGGAAAGCCAAGGTCGGCTGCCGGTCCACGCCGCTGGTCCAGGGGAATCACGTCTACCTCATCAATGCGGTCGGCGAGGGGGCCAACGCCGGCGAGCGCGTCATGTGCTTCGACGCCCAGACCGGCAAGGTCGTCTGGCAGCACCGCTTCAACGTCTTCTTCGCGGACATCGACATCAGCCGCGTCGGCTGGACCAACCTGGCCGCCGACCCCGAAACGGGCAACCTCTACGCCCACGGCACCCAGGGTTTCCTCATCTGCTTCAGCAAGGACGGCAAGATCCTCTGGCAGCGTTCGCTAATCGAGGAATACGGCCGGGGCGGCGGCTACGGCGGCCGGTTTCCCAGCCCGATCGTGGACGGCGACCTGGTCATCGTCGGCATGATTAACAGCAGCTGGGGCGACTTCGCCCGCGGCGCCAACCGCTTCGTCGCCTTCAACAAGAAGGACGGTGCCGTCGCCTGGTGGTCCGACCCCTGCGACCCGCCCAAGGGCACCATCACCTATTACTCGACGCCGATCACGGCGGTCATCAACGGGCAGAAATTGCTCATCACCGGCTGCGCGGACGGTTCGGTGCTGGCCCTGAAGGTCCGCACGGGTGAGAAGGTCTGGAAATACGACTTCGGCGGGAACGTCATCAACGCCTCGCCGGTGGTGCAGGGCAACCTCGTCTACATCAGCCACGGCGAGGAGAACATCGACACCAACGTCCAGGGCCGCATCATCTGCATCGACGCCGGCAAGCTCAAGGACGGCAAGCCGACCCTGGTCTGGGAGAAGGTCGGCATCAAGGCCGGGTACACCTCGCCCATCGTTCACGACAAGTATCTCTACGTGTGCAGCGACTCGGCCCGGCTCTACTGCTTCGAGGCCGCCACGGGCAAGCAACTCTGGGAGTTCATCTACGGTCGGCTGGCGCGCGGCTCGGCGGTCTGGGCCGACGGCAAAATCTACGTCGCCAACGTCAATGCCGAGTTCTACATCCTGCAACCCAGCCCCGAGGGCTGCAAGCAACTGCACAAGACGTTCTTCCGCAGCACCGGCGGCGGCTTCGTCGAGACCAACGGCACGCCGAGCGTGGCCAACGGCCGCGTCTTCTTCGGTACCCGCGACGAGTTCTATTGCATCGGCAAGAAGGACCACAAGGCCAAGCCCGACCTCATCCCGGCCCCGCCGCCGGAAGCGCCGGCCAAGCCCGACGCGCCGATCGCGCACCTGCAAGTCGTGCCCGCGGATATCGTGCTGTCGCCGGGCGAGACCGCGACCTTCAAGGTCCGGGCCTACGACGCGCAGGGCCACTTGCAGAAGGAAGTGCCGGCCATGTGGACGCTACCCGCCCCCACGCCGCCGCCGAACAGCACTGCCAAGCCGCCGCCGCTGCGGGCCGAGATCGATACGGCTGGCAAGCTAATGATTGACAAGGTCCCACCCACCCAGCAGGGCTATGTCATGGCGAAGGCCGGCGAGTTGACTGGCCGGGCGCGAGTCCGGGTGGTCACAGCGCTGCCCAACAAGTTCGATTTCACCAAGGTGCCCGAAGGCGCGGTGCCCGGTGGATGGATCAACGTGGCGGGCAAGTTCACCATCGCCAAGCTGCCGGACGGCACGATGGCGCTGAAGAAGCTCGCCGACAACCCCCGGCCGCCGCTGGCTCGCGCCAATGCCTACATGAACCTGCCGACGTCCCACGACTACACGGTCCAGGCCGACCTGCTCGGCAAGGAGAAGCGCGAGAACCTCCCCGACATGGGCGTGGTAAACTGCCGGTATACGCTGATCCTTGACGGCAAGCCCGACACCGAGGACAAGAAGCGGCGGCTGCGCATCATCTCCTGGGAAAGTACGCCCAAGCCGCGCGTCGACCACAGCATCGTCTTCGACTGGAAGCCCGACGTCTGGTATCGGGTGAAGTTCAGCGTGGACGCGCAGAAGGACAAGGCCGTCGTGCGTGGCAAGGTCTGGCCGGCGAAGGACCCGGAGCCGAAGGACTGGACCATCGAGTTCGAGGATGCCACGCCCAACCGCGAGGGAGCCCCCGCCCTGTACGGTTACGCCACGGGCATTCTGGAGAACGATCCGGGCGCGGAAATCTATTACAATAACGTGAGCGTCGTGCCCAATGGCAAATAATCGCAGCCTTCATTCTCGACCCTCGTTCCTCGACTCGTTCGGGGAACGAGGAAACAGGACCAGAACACCGAAGGGACCATTTCATGCACTCCGCATACGCTCCGAAACGCTGGCTGGCCGTCGCCGCGACGCTGGCCATTCTGGCCCCCGTCGTGGGCCTCGTCATGTTCAGCGGGCCGTCGCCCTCCGGCGATCAGGTCCAGGCCGCGGCGCAGGCCGACAAGGCCAAAGCCGATACCCTGCTGCGCATGTGGCCGGTGTTCGGCGGCACCGTGACCCGCAACATGGTGAATCTCAACGAGCGCAACATTCCCGGCGAATGGCACATTGCCCGCAGTGCCGACGGCAAGGGCGTGGACCTGAAGGGATCGAAGCACCTCAAGTGGGCCGTGGCCCTCGGCTCTCGCTCCTACGGCGGCCCGACCGTGGCCGACGGCAAGGTCTACGTGGGCACGAACAACCACGCGCCGCGCGATCCGAAGATCAAGGGCGACAAGGGCGTGGTCATGTGCTTCCGCGAGTCGGACGGCCAGTTCCTCTGGCAGATCGTCCACGACAAGTTGCCTTCCGGCCAGGTGCATGACTGGCCCAACGAAGGCATCTGCGCGACGCCGTGCGTCGAGGGCGACCGGCTTTACTACACGAGCAACCGCTGCGAGGTGGTCTGCGCCAGCACGGCCGACGGCAAGATCATCTGGCGGCTCGACATGATGAAGGACCTGAACGTCTTCCCGCACAACATGACCGCCGCCTCGCCGCTGATCGCCGGCGACACGCTCTTCGTCGTCACCGCCAATGGCGTCGATGAAGGTCATATCAACATCCCGTCGCCGGCGGCTCCCAGCTTCCTGGCGGTGGACAAGAAGACCGGCAAGGTCAAGTGGCAGAGCGCTGCGCCCGGCAAGGACATCATGCACGGCCAGTGGTCCAATCCGACCTACGCCGCGGTGCCCGGCAAGCCGCAGATCATCTTCCCCGGCGGCGACGGCTGGCTGTACAGCTACGAACCCGAGACTGGCAAGCTCATCTGGAAGTTCGACGCCAATCCCAAGGACGCCAAGTACGAACTGGGCGGCCGGGGCGCGAAGAGCGACTTCATCGGCACCCCTGTCGTCGTCGGCAACCAGTGCTTCATCGGCACGGGCCAGGACCCCGAACACTACGAAGGCATCGGCCATCTCTGGTGCATCGACCTGACCAAGACCGGCGACGTCTCGCCCGAACTGGTCGTGGACGCCAAGGCCAGCCCGGTGAAGACCAAGCCGAACCCGAACTCGGCGGTCGTCTGGCACTACGGCGGCGCGACCACCAAGGAAGACCAGGAGAAGCTCCAGCGCGACTACTACTTCGGCCGCACCATGAGCACCGTGTCCGTCCACGACGGCCTGGTTTACGCGGGCGAACTGGCCGGCTACGTCCACTGCCTGGACGCCAAGACCGGCAAGGTCCACTGGGTCCACGACCTGAAGTCCGGCGTCTGGGGCTCGACCTACTGGGTCGATAACAAGGTGTTCATCGCGACCGAGGACGGCGACGTCTGGGTGTTCCCGCACGGCAGCAAGAAGCCCGAGCCGAAGCGCATGGAAACGCCCCAGGCGGTGCGCAGCACCCCGGTCGCCGTCAACGGCGTGCTGTACATCATGTCGGAATCGTACCTGTACGCGGTGGCCAACAAATGATCCGGCACGCGGGCAGAGACCTGTGGGGGCTGGTCCTGGATCAGCAAACCGTCGATCCGGGAGAGTTGGCGGCCGCCGTCGCGGAAGAGGCCAGCCGCCAACCTCTGGATTTCCGGACGCGGCTATTGATCCGGGACAGCATGGCGGCCTTGCAGCGGAAATGGCCTCTGGTTCGATTTCAACGTTGGCTGCAAGACTGCCCTACTCGCCGCCGCCTGGAAGCGATCAGCCAGGAAGATCTCGGAAAGCCCGGCTTTCCGTTTTTGGACCAGCAGCTCATGGAGCCCACACGCCCCGAAGCCATCCTGCTGTTTCTGCGTGAAGTGGGCGGCCTGGCGCGCCGCCCGACGCGCGTCGATATCGGCGGTTCGGCGGCATTGATCCTCGGCGGTTTTCTGTCGCGCCGCACCCAGGACGTGGATGTGGTCGATGAGGTTCCCGCCGAGATTCGCGGTCAGCATGCCGCCTTGAACGCCATCATGCAGCGCCACCGGTTGGAACTGGCCCACTTTCAGTCGCATTATTTACCGATACGCTGGCAGGAACGGACCCATTCCCTCGAACTACTGGGCAACCTTGAGCCTTACCTGATCGACGTTCACGACGTATTCCTGAGCAAACTGTTCAGCGCGCGCGAAAAGGACCTCGACGATCTGCGCGCCCTGTCGCCCCAGCTGGACAAACAACGTCTGACGCGCCTGCTTCTCGACGACTGCGCTGCCACGCTTGCCGCTCCGGCCTTGCGCGAGCGCGCCGAAAAAAACTGGTACATCTTATACGGAGAAACGCTACCCTCATGAGCACCACCGCCACCGCGGGCACCGCCGCCGCCGACCAGGTCAAGCAGGCCCAGGACAAGCTCGACGCCCATGTGCGCGAGATCATCAACTGGCACTTCGACCCCGATAACGGCACGCCCTTCTGGCTCGACGCCGTCGCCGGCAAGAACCCGCTCCTCAAACTGGACTTCGATCCCCGCAAGGAAGTGAAATCCTTCGCCGACCTGAAGAAGTTCGGCCACTTCGAGGACGACTGGCTGCGCGGCGGGCCGCTGCGCCGCTGGGTGCCCAAGGCTTTCCACCAGAAGCCGATTTACGTCTTCGAGACGGGCGGCACCACGGGCATACCCAAGAGCCGCGTCGTCGTCGAGGACCACTGGACCGACTACGAGATGTTCAGCGACACCCTGCCCGAAAAATACTTCCCCAAGGGCAGCAACTGGCTGATGCTTGGCCCGTCCGGCCCGCGCCGGCTCCGTTTAGCGGTCGAACATCTTTGCCAGTATCGCGGCGGCATCTGCTTCTGCGTCGATCTCGATCCGCGCTGGGTCGTCAAACTTATCAAGAAGGGCTGGATGGAGCACCTGAAAGCCTATCAGGAGCACTGCATCGACCAGGCCATGACCGTGCTCTCGGCCAGCCACGACATCAAGTGCATGTTCACCACGCCCAAGCTGCTCGACTCGCTCTGCACGCGCCTCGAAAAAGAGGGTACCACGCTGGCCAAGCAGGGCATCACCGGCGTGTTCTGCGGCGGCACGGAAATGACTTCGCAGTGGATCCGCTTCGCGATCGAGGAGTTCCTCGGCAAGGACGTGTACATCGCGCCGACCTACGGCAACACCCTGATGGGCCTGGCCGCCGCCGATCAGCCCGTGCCGCCGGACTACAAGATTTGCTACTACGCGCCGCAGCCCCGCGCCGTGGCCGAGGTCGTGGATTTCGACAACTACGACCAATTGGTGCCGCACGGCCAGGAAGGCCGGGTGATGCTGACCACGTTGACCAAGGAGCTGTTCGTGCCGCGCTTCATGGAGCGCGACGAGGGCCTGCGCGAGTTGCCCAGCTCCAAGTACCCCTGGGACGGCGTCAGCGGCGTGAAGCCCTTCCGGGCGTTCGCGGCGACGACGACGGTCGGCGTTTACTAACCTGCGAGGCCACGCGCCATGTGCCGCACCTGCCTGAAAGCCCTGGTGTTGTTGTCCTGGATGCCGACAGCCATGTTCGCCGCCGACCCGCCGAAGCAGCCGCGCGTGCTGCTGATCGGCGATTCCATCTCTATCGGCTACACGCCGCACACGACCAAGCTGCTGGAGAGCAAAGCCAAGGTCACGCATCACGCCGGCAACGCCCAGGATACGCGCAACGGCCTGAAGCTCCTGCAAACCTGGCTGAAGGATGGCCCCTACGAGGTCATTCATTTCAACTGGGGCCTGTGGGACCTGGTCGACGGCGGCAAGGCAGTGCCCCTCGACGAGTACGAGAAGAACCTGCGCGAGCTGGTCAAGCAATTGAAGGACACGAAAGCCAAGCTGATCTGGGCCAGCACCACGCCGGTGCCCGAAATCAACGGCCGCAAGCGGCGCGACGCCGACGTGGTCGCCTACAACGCGGTGGCGAAAAAGATCATGGAGGAGAACAAGATTCCGATCGACGACCTCTACGAGTTCGCCCAGCCGCAACTCGACAAGATTCAGCAGAAGAACGACGTGCATTTTTCCAAGGCCGGCTCCGAGGAGCTGGCGAAGCAGGTGGCACGGAGCATCGAGAAGGTGCTGGACGGAAAGTGAGGCGGGCAATGCCGTCGCCGTTTCCGGGCATGGACCCGTATCTAGAAGACCCGACCCTATGGTCCGAGTTTCACGGTCGGTTGGCCGTGGCCGCAGCCACCGCGCTCAATCGCCTGCTGCCGAAAGGTTATATTGCCCGGCTGGACCGCTATGTTTGGATTCACGATCCCAGCACCGCCGCCAACGTTTTGTTAGGTGAACCGGACGCTTATGTCACCGGGCCGGACCAGGCCGCGACTGCTCAGCCGGCACGGGGGCGCGCGGCGACCGCCACCGCCGCGATCATTTTTCCAGTAAGGCGACGGCAGGGCAATCGCTTTATCCGGATCATCGATCCCAAGAGCAAGCGCGTCGTGACCGCAATTGAAATCCTCAGCCCCGCGAACAAGACCGGCGGCTATCGTCGAGCCTACCGCCGCAAGCGTGAAGAGTACCTGGCGCGCGGCGTTCACTTGGTGGAGATGGATTTCCTGCGACACGGACGGCGATTGCCCCTGGGCTTGCTCAAACCGCCGCGGAGCGCTTACTACATCCTGGTATGCCGGGCCGCCGAAACGCCGCACGGCGACCTTTGGAACCTGTCGGTGCGCGACCCGCTGCCCGTCATCCCCATCCCGTTGGATCCGGGCGTGGCCGACATTCAGTTGCCCGTGCGCGCCTGCTTTGACCAGGTGTACGAAGACGCGCGGTTCGCCGAGGAGATTGATTACGGGCAGCCGCCCACGCCGCCGCTGCGCGAAGCCGATGCCGCCTGGGCGCGCGAACTGCTCGCCGCCCGCAAGATCTGAATTTCCGCACCGTTTTCCCAAAGGATTCCTTCCATGTTGCACATCCCGATTTCCCGCTGGGGCGAACCGTACAAGAGCATGGACCTCGACAAGGTCGTTCACTTCGCATCCGGCGAGGTGATGTGCGAGGTCAGCCGGGCCAATGCCGGCCTGGTCGAGCGCGACATGCGTCACGCCCAGCGCGCCCGCGACGTGCTCCGCGAAATCCCGATCAAGGAACTGATCGGCATGATGAAGAAGGCCGGCGAGCTATACGCCAACGCCGAGTTGCCCTGCGGCGACGGCACGCAGACGCCCGACCAGTTCGCGCGCATGCAGTCCGCCACCACCGGCCTGCCCGAGCACATGTGCAAGTTCAACATGGAGAAGAACAACTTCGTGTTGGCGAACATGGACAACATCCTCGACAGCCTGACGCGCGGCCTGGATCTGAACTGCCTGTCGCGCGGCTACGGCATCGAAACGCGCGGCAATCCGCCCGTGCAGATTCCAGTCAGCTACCAGGCGCAGACGCCGGTGCTGGGCATGGTGCTGCCGTCGAACTCGCCCGGCGTGCATACACTCTGGCTGCCCATCGTGCCCATGCAGATCGGCCTGGTGCTCAAGCCCGGCCCGCAGGAACCGTGGACGCCCTACCGCATGGCCAGCGCCTTCATCAAGGCAGGCGTGCCGGCGCAGGCGATCGCGATCTATCCCGGCCTGGGCGACGTGGGCGCTGCCGTGCTCGCGGGCAGCCCGCGCAGCCTGATCTTCGGCGGCACCGCCACGGTCGAGCAGTACAAGGGCAACCCGCGCGTGCAGGCGCACGGTCCCGGCTTCTCCAAGATCCTGCTCGGCGAAGACAAGGTCGATCAGTGGGAGAAGTATCTCGACATCATGGTGGACAGCGTGCTGATGAACTCCGGACGCGGTTGCATCAACTGCTCCGGCATCTGGGCGCCGCGGCATACGAAGAAGATCGCCGAGGCCATCGCCGACCGCATGGGGCCGGTCGAACCGCTGCCGCCGGAAGACCCGAAGGCCGCGCTGGCCGCCTTCACGGTGCCCGGCCAGGCCGACGGCGTCTGGAAGGACATCGAGAACGACCTGAAGCAGTCCGGCACCTGGCACGCCACCGAGAAGTTCGGCCCGCGCCTGGTGAAGAAGGAACGCTGCGACTACCTGCGGCCGACCGTGATTCACTGCACCTCGCCGGAGCCGAACATCGTCAAGAAGGAATATATGTTCCCCTTCTGCACGGTGGTCGAGTGCCCGCAGGACCAGATGCTGGCGAAGATCGGCGGCACCTTGGTCTGCTCGGCGATCACCGAGGACAAGAAATGGCAGCGGCAGCTGCTTGATGCCACGCACATCGACCGGCTGAACATCGGCGCGCTGCCGACCATCAAGCTCAACTGGCTCCAGCCGCACGAAGGCAACATCGTCGATTTCCTGTTCCGGGCGCGGGCATTCCAGTTCGACAAGGATATGATGAAGGTGTAGAGTCTTACGTTTAGCCGCGAGCCAGCGGCGAGCGCTGCCCGCGCTCGCCGCGGCTTGCGGCTAAACTGACCCGCGCCGAGGCACCACGCACGATGTCCGCCGTACCAACCACTCCGACCGCCTTGCCGCTCACGCCGTTCGACTTCCAGCCGCTGACGCGGGTGGTGTTCGGCCCCGGCACGCTGTCGCGCCTCGGCGAATTGACGCGGGAACTGGGCGGCCGGCGGGTGTTGCTGGTCACGGACGCGGGTCTGAAGGCCGCCGGGCATCCGCAGCGGGCGGTGCAGTCGCTGGAGGAAGCTGGACTACAGGTCTTTCTCTTCGACGGCGTGGAGGAGAACCCAACCAGCAAGCACGTCGGGTGGTGCCTGAGCTTCGCAAAGCAGCACGCGGTCGATTTCGTGGTGGCCGTCGGCGGCGGCAGCGCCATGGATTGCGCCAAGGGCACCAACATCCTGCTGACCAACGGCGGGACGATGGCCGACTACAAGGGCTACGGCAAGGCGACGAAGCCGATGTTGCCCGCCGTTGGCGTGCCCACGACTTCGGGTACCGGCAGCGAGGCCCAGTCCTACGCCCTGATCGCCGACGAGCGCAGCCACATCAAGATGGCCTGCGGCGATCGCAAGCTGGCGTTCAAGGCCGCCATCCTCGACCCCGAAGTGACCGTCTCGCAACCGGCGAAAGTGACGGCCGTCACCGGCATCGACGCGATGGCCCATGCCATCGAGTCCTACGTCTGCACGCGGCGCAGCCCGCTATCGCAGACGTTTTCCCGCGCCGCCTGGCGGCTGCTGGAGCCGAATCTCGAGCGCGTGCTGCGCAACCCCGCCGACCTGGAAGCACGCGGCTCGATGCAACTGGGCGCGAACTTCGCCGGCAGCGCCATCGAGAATTCGATGCTCGGCGCCTGCCACGCCTGCGCCAACCCACTGACGGCCCACTACGGCCTGACGCACGGCACCGCCATCGGCATCATGCTGCCCCACGTCATTCGTCTGAACGCACCGGTTGTCGGCGCGCTCTACGGCGAACTGGTCCGCGATTTCGCCAGCGTCAACGGCGATACGCAAGGCGCGGCCGAGTTGCTGGCCCAGCGCATCCTCCAATTCATGAAGCTGTCCGACATTCCCACGACGCTCAGCGCCTGCGGCGTCAGTAAGGGCATCCTCGAAGTCCTCGCCGACGAAGCCGCCCAGCAGTGGACCGGCAAGTTCAACCCCGTGCCCGTGGGCTTCGACGAATTGCTGAAGCTGTACCGGACGGCGTTTTGAACGGTCACAGCGTTTTGGCGATGTCCTCGTACATTTTCTTGAACGCCTTGTATTCGTCGGCGCCCAGTTCCTTGAACTTGTCCTTGGCCTTGATGTAGTTGTCCAGGGCGGCAACGGCGGTCTCTTCCTTCGTGGTCGCGGCGTCCACGTCTTTGCGGGCCTTGGTGTCGAAGTCCTCGGCCAAGCCCACGCTCTCGTTAAAGTGCTTGATGAACAGTTTCAATTGGGCGTTGCGCATGTCGCCGCCGATGTCCTTGGTGGCGTTGACGCAGGCCAGGGTGCCCTTCAGCAGCGTCAGGCACTGCTTGTTCAGTTCCTTGATTAAGTCGGTCGTCTTCTTGTTGAGCGGAATACACTTGGCCTTCAGGGTGTCGGAGACGCCTTTCTGAATCTTGATGAACCACTTCGCCTGACTGATGCTCTTGATGTGCTTTTCGCGTCGGTTGGCCTTGGCTTCCTCGTCGGCCAAAAACAGCCCCAGGCTCTTCAACCTCTTCTGGGCTTCCACAATCTCCTTCTTCCAGCTACCCACGTATTCTTCCGGGTCCTCGATGTCTCTCGGATCGTCGTCGAGTTCGATCTTCACGAGTCGTGCTCCTCTGAATGGACTGACCGTTCGCTGCACAAGATTGTGCCCAGTTGGCGGGCGGAATCAAGTAGAAAGGAATGGTCCTGAGTTGCCCCATATCCACGGCTCGATTTCTTCAGCAGGGCATGATGTGCCAGGCGATCGTAGCGCCGTCTGTAACCGCAGGCCATCGCGTGGTAGACTCCATCATGATGTCCTGGCGCGGGCCGGAGGTTGTGGGGCCTGACGTCCGGGCCCTCTTTCTGGAGACGAGCGCGGTCGCGGGGTTGCTGTCGAAATCCTAGAGGTTTGTCCATGCAGTCAACCATGAAGTCGTTCGGGATCGACCAGCTGACCATTGCCGACCGACTCCGGCTCGTCGAGGAAATCTGGGACAGCATCGCGGCGGGGGCCGACAGTCTGGAGGTTCCCCAATCGCATCGAGAGGAACTCGAACGACGATTGGCGGACGACGACGCCAACCCGGAAGCCGGCCGGCCCTGGGCTGAGGTGAAGGCCCGATTGCTCGGCAAACCTTGACCAAACAATGATGGTGCATTGTCACAGTCAGTCGAATGGTTGATCCCATGCGCGACAAGATCAGCTTCGCCACAGCTTCGCTGCACATCAGCACCTTCCTCTATCTCCTGGTCGGACTGAGCACCTTCGCGTTTTTCGCGTTTTGGCTGCCCTACGAGCAGGCCGCATCCGAAGCACCTCGCAGGCAGTCGCTAGCGACCGGTGGCCAATTCGACTACGTGACGCTGGGTATTGGCGTCTTCATGTTGCTCTTTTGCCTGGCGCTCATCGTCGGCATCGAAGCGGTCGCCTGGGGCCTCCAGCGGCGCAAGTTCTGGGCCTGGATTGCTGGTCTGTGCATCTTTGCGATGTACGTGCCGTCGCTGTTCTTACCCCTGGGCGCATTTGGGCTGTGGGGGCTGCTCGACGAAGGCTCGCGCGCCGAGTTCGGCATTGGCAGGCAATCTCGTTCGTAGCGTCCAACCCGCCTTTGAATTTTGCCCGTCGCCGGCGCATCCATAAAATGGGACGGTTGACCTTCCCTCCTCTCCCGGAGTTTGCACCCATGCCGCGTCTTGCCGCACTCGTTGGAATGTTCCTGGCGACCGTCGTGCTACTGCCGGGTTGCGGTTCGTCCGCGCCGACGGGCGCGGGTAAGGCCACCGGCGCGGGTGGTCCACCGAAGCCTCATGCCGCGGAATCCTTCGGGGCGGTGCTCGTGCTGAAGTCCATCGGCGAACCCGTGGACGGCAAGGCAGTGCTGGCGGAACTCAAGAAGGACTGGGCCACCGATGCCGAGACGGTTGCCCTGCTGCAAAAGCTGTACGGCGGACTGCCCGTGAAGCTGGAAATCGTGCAGCGCTCGGAGAAGAAGCCCAACGAGATGAAGCTGGAAGAGATCGCCGCCGAGCAGGAGCGCATGGTGGCCCTGCCGCCCGCCTCCTTCCCCATCGTGTTGCGCGTCGCCTTTCGGCCCGCCGCGCCCGTCGAGGAGAAGGACGCCGATCCCAAGGATGAACCGGTGTCGGTGGAGAGCGGCCTGATTGCCGTCTTCGCCCAGCAGCCGAGCGACAAGGCCGGCGATCCGGGCGACGCCACCCTGACGAACGCCACCATGCTGGCCCTGAATGACTACCTGCTGCGCAAGAAGAAGGGCTGCGTGCTGATTCAGGAAGATGGCTGGTTCGGCCGCGATACGTTCAAGAAAATCGGCCCCGGCGTGGAGGCTTTCCGCAAGTACACCGACGAGAAAGCGGACGCCTTCGCGAAAGCGTTTCGGGAGCACTGGGGCGGGCGGGGTGTTGAGGTCAAGTAAGACTGCTGGAGCAAACTGGTAGGGTCCGCTGTGCGGACCGTTGACAGCGCAACGGCCTATGGTCCGCACAGCGGACCCTACACAGGTTTGCTCCAG
>JAEUIF010000020.1 GCA_016795185.1 Planctomycetia bacterium
CCTCCGGGGCTGAGTCCAGCCACTTCAGCGAACTGAGAAAGGGAGAACCGCTCACGCGAAGACTTCCTTGACGACCTGTGCCCCGCGCTCGACGATGCGAACCGGCCGGTCGCCGGGGGCGTTGAACTTGTCCTCGGGGTCGATGCCCAGCAGCGTGCAGACGGTGGCCATGAAGTCGATGGCCGAGACGGGCCTTTCTTCCACATTTGCACCCGTCTTGTCGGTGCGGCCGATGACCTGGCCGCCCTTGACGCCGCCGCCTGCCAGGACGGTGGTCCAGGCTTTCGCGTAGTGGTCGCGCCCACCGTCCTTCTTGACGTTCGGGGTACGGCCGAACTCGCCCATCCAGATCACCAGCGTGCTGTCGAGCAGGCCGCGTTGCTTCAGGTCGATGAGCAGGGCGGACATGCCCTCGTTGACCTGGTCGCACAGGTAGGGGAACTGCTTGTAGCGGTCGAGCGTGTGCGTGTCCCAGCCGCCCGTCAGGCCCGGCGTGGCCAGGTAGACCTCGACGAACGGCACCCCCACTTCCACCAGCCGGCGGGCCAGAAGACAGCCCCGGCCGAAGGGCGTCTTGCCGTAGGCCGCCGCCGATTCGGCCGGCTCCAGCGCCAGGTCGAAAGCGCGCGACTTGTCCGAACGCATCAGTTGCACGGCCCGGTCGTAGACCGCCTTCTGGGCGACGCCCGCTTCGGGTTGGTACTCGCGCAGGAAGCCGGCCGTCAACTGGCCAAGCACGTCCAGGCGGTCGTCGAAGTTGGCCGTTTCAGCGGTGGGCTTGAGGTTCTGCACGCCCTTGTCGAGGTCGTGAATGATGAGCGGCTGATGCCGGGGGCCGAGGTAGCCGGGGCTGCTGACGAACGACCAGTTCGCGGGATTGATATGGCTGCCGGTAATCACGAAGTTCGGCATACCGGAGGCGGACTCGCCCCGGCTGGCCGAGAGGATCGAGCCCAGGCCGGGATAACGCAGGCCGCCCGCGCCGGGCTTGTAGCCGGAGTGCATGTAGTTGCATGCCCGGCCGTGTTCGGCTTCGCCGGTGCTCATGCCGCGCAGCAGGGCCAGATCGCCGGCCAGCGGCGCGAGCCTGGGGAAGCGCTCGCTGAACTGCATCCCCGGCACCGCCGTCTGAATCGGCTTGAACTCGCCGCGCACGGTATCCGGTGCATCGGGCTTCAGGTCGAAGGTGTCGAGGTGCGCCGGCCCGCCGTCCATCCAGAGCAGGATGCACGACTTGTGCTTGACGCCGCGCGCCGCCTGTTCCCCGGCGCGGGCGGCCAGCAAATTCAGCCAGTTGGAATAGCAAGCGCCGGTCACGCCGGCTGCCGCCAGCTGCATCATTTCGCGTCGGGTCGGGGCCAGGGGAGAGGTCTTCATCGGGCAGTCTCCGTGATTACCGTTTGTAGTTCCGCCTTCAGGCGGCGAGTCGCTCAACCGCCTGAAGGCGGAACTACAAGCGCCAGGGCAACTCTGGTAGGGTCCGCTGTGCGGACCATAACCCGTTGTGCAGTTTGATGATTCAAAGGTCCGCACAGCGGACCCTACAAATTTCGTTCGGTGATCCTCAGTGATTGAGCACAAACTCCTGCGCGTTGACCAGGATCCACAGCACGCCCGCGTAACCCTTCGCGGCGTCGGGCTGGCGGGCCAGGTAAGCCCGCAGCAGCTTGCTTTCGACTTCGGTCGGCCGTCGCGAGAGCGTGCGCAAGTACAGCGCTTCCAGGGCTTTTTCGGGTGGCAGGTTCGCCTTCACCAGCTGCTCGACGGCAGGATAGGTGCCGCGATTGAACTCCGGATCGTTCATCAGGCTCAGCGCCTGCGGGATGCCGTGCGTGTAGTCAGTCGGGCCGGCATCGCTGTCCTGGGTGCGGAAGAAAGCGGCGAAGCTGTCGCGCGGCGAGCCCGCCGTCTTGACGGAGCGTCCCTCGGCGCTGATGGCCTTGCCGGGGTCGATCTTCAGCGCCGGCAGCCCCAGGGCCGCGGTGAGGGCGTCGTAGTGCATTTCCGGCGTAAACACCTTCACCGCGGGCCGGCTGACCAGAGTCTTGTCCTTCTGGTTCTCCGGCAACGGCCGGCTGGTCCGCTGATAGGCCCGGCTGGCCGTGATGCAGCGTGCCAGGTGCTTCAAGTCGAAGCCCGAGGCGCGGAACTCCGCCGCCAGTTCGCGAAGTAATTCCGGGTGCGATGGCGGATTGGTGTCGGAAAAATCATCGACCGGGTCCACCAGGCCGCGCCCGAAGAAGTGCGCCCAGAGCCGGTTGACGGCAGCCTCGGCGAAGAAGGGATTCTCGGTCGCCGTCAGCCACGCCGCCAGCTTCGGCCGGATCGCCCCTTCGCCGGGCAGGTCAGGCGCATCAGCGCCCAGGAACTTCGCCGGGACGCGCTTGCCCGCGCCCTTGCCGGCCGTCGGGGGCAGCACGATGAAGTTGCCCGGCGGCATTGGCGGCGGGCCTTTCTTGTCCGTCGCGACCGCCGCCTCGGTCAGCCCGCCGGGCGCGCCCTTGGCCTGCGCGGGCTGCCGCTTGACGCGCCCGAAGAAGGCAGCCAGGCCCCAGAAGTCGGCCTGCTTCCAGTCGCTGAACGGATGGTGATGGCACTCCGCGCACTGCAACTGCACGCCGAGAAACAAACGAGCCGTGGCGCTGGCCAGCAGGTTCGGTTGCAGCTGGTTGTTGTCGCTCTGCGCCAGCACGAAGGCCGTCGGCGGGCCGGCTTCCGCCGTCAGCAACTCGGCGACGACGCGGTCCCAGCCAGCGTTCTCGTTGAAGCGCCCCGCCAGCCATTGTTGCAGGCCATTCTTCAGGTTTGCATCCAGCGTCATCCCCGGCGCGACGCGGTCGCGCCAGAGCGTGGCGAAGTGCTGGCCATAGTCCGAGCTGTTCAACAGGTCATCAAGCAGCCGACGCCGCTTGTCGGGTTCCTGGCTGTCGAGAAAGGCGATGACTTTCTCCGGAGCCGGCAGCCGGCCGGTGATGTCGAGGCACGCGCGGCGCAGGAACTCGGCGTCATCGGCGGGCGGCGAGGCGGGTATCTTGGCCTCCGCCAGCTGCTTGTCGATCTCCCGGTCGATGAGCGCCGCGACGGCGGCCGGTTGGCGCACGGCGCGCTGCGGGGCAGGTGAGTCCAGGTCGATCGTCCAGAGGCCGAGGAACAGGGCCAGGGCGGCCGGCAAAGGCGCGGTCATGTGGTGCGATCCTCCGTCTCGTCAACGCCACCCCAGGGTTGCACGGAGACCGACTGCGGACAGCGGGAGGGAAACCAGGCAGAGCTTTGGGCAGCGACCGGCAAGGTCGTCCCTACTTTAGAGCGCGGGGCTCCGCTTTTGGACAAGAATAGTCCGCGACACTGTCTAACGCAGAGTTCGACCTGGTCTAATGATGGGGTGGGTTCAGACTTTGCAAGCAGTCATGCCGAGGCAACCGAGGTTCAAAGAGCATCGGAAGCCGATTCCGCCATCGGCTCCCCGACTGCTCATCATTCCCTGCCGGCGACCTCGAACCGGAATGGGTGCAGCAAGTGCGTGCCGATCAAGCGCTGCACGCTGGCGTCCCAGTCCAGGAGGAAGAACTGGCCCGCGCGACCGTCGGATGGCGTACTGCTGTCGGGCTGCGCCGCGGCCAGTCTGGTCCGGACGAACGCGGCTGGTGCCGGCGTGGACAGAGGCCACGGTTCACCGTCCTGCGCCGCACGCATGCCAGCGGCGAGCGGCATCGGGCAGCCGCGCGGGGCGTGGTCGAGCAGGGCCAGCATCACCTCGCTCGTGGGGGCTTCCGCCCGCCGGCGCTCCTTGCCGTCCGAGTGGCACTTGGCGCACTGTTCCAGCAACACCCCCGGACGGAGCCGCACCTCGCGGTGCTTGCGCGCGATCTGCGTGCGTTCGTGTTTGTGACAGCCGTAGCAGGTATAGACGTGGTAGTCAGGCGTGGTGTGACAGACGGTACACTCGTTCGGCTGACGTTTGTTGCCGTGGTTGATGGGGAACTTGTGGACGAACACCGCACCCTGCCAGGTGGTCGTCGAATGACAGAAGGTGCAATTGGTGCCGTACTTGCCCAGATGAACCTTCGGCTCCGCATGGCAGGACACACAGGTTTGCGCGGTGCCCTTGAAAGTGTTGTTCACATGACAGGCCAGGCATTCGACCGTGGTGTGCTTGCCGGTCAACTTGAAGGCGGTCGTGTTGTGGTCGAAATGCGCCATGCTGGCGCGGGTCAGCGTGGCGCCCTTCCAGGTGCTGGTCGAGTGGCAGCCGGCGCATTCCAGGCCGAACTTGCCCCGGTGGACCTGCGGCTCGGCATGGCAGGACACACAGGACTGCGCGGTGCCCTTGAAAGTGTTGTTGAGATGGCAGGACTGGCACGCAGTCGCGGTGTGCTTCCCGGTTAACTTGAAACCGGTGGCGTCATGATTGAAGTCGGTCAAGCGGGCCGTGTTGATGCTCGCCCCTTGCCAGGCGTCGGTCGAGTGGCACACATTGCAGGTGGTGCCGTATTTGCCCCGATGCACCGCCGGTTCCGCATGGCAGGAGACGCAGGTTTGCGCCGTGCCCCGGAAGACGTTGTTGATGTGGCACGCCTGGCACTCGACGCTCAGGTGCTTGCCGGTCAGCTGGAATGCCGCGTGCTGGTGGTCGAAGTGCGCCAGGTTCGTGAGGGCGGCGTCGGGGCCGCGGTGCTCGGTGTGGCAGGCGCGGCACTGATTGCCGTTGGCGAACGACCCGTGCAGGGCGCGGCCGGTATGCAGCTGCTGCTTCACCTCGTCATGGCATTCCAGGCAGCGCTCCGCCATGGTCGCGCTGGCCCAGGCGGGCACGTGGCACGCCGCACAATCCTTGATGTCGGCATGACTGCGGACGCCGCCCAGCGCCGTGTCGCGCCGGTTCCGCGCGTTGAGCACGCCGGGACTGAACATGCCGCCGTCGCCGGCACCGACGATCGCCCCGACGATGCCCAGCGTCAGCAGGAACAGCCCCACGGGGACGAAAGGTCGATTATGCAGTTGCACGGCAGCCTCACTTCATGAACGTCGCGTAGTAGAGCGCCGCCCCAATATGGACGAAGGCCAGCGTGAATAACACCACCCCCAGCGGCACATGGAAGAAATGCCACAGGGCCATGAGTTGCCTGGTCCCGGCCAGCGACTGCATTTGCAGTTGCAAACGGCACCGTTTCCGCACGAGTTCCTGGAGCAAGTCACCGGCAGCGCCGGCCTCCTGCAACTCGGCCAGGGCGAGGCGCAGGCGCTGTCGTTGCCGCCATCGCCACCAGGGCCGTCCCAGCACCAGCAGCCACCCCGGCGGTGGTGGCAGCGCCGTCAGCCGGCGCGTCGCCTCCAGGTTGACGCCCAGCTGGTCCAACCGCTGATCGGCCCGGGCGATTTCATCCTCCAGTTCCGCGGCAGCGGCCAGGCCATCCAGCGTGCGCGGCACGGCAGTGTAAATATACCGGCCCACGAAGCCGCTCGCGACCGTAATCAGCGTCAGCAGCGTCAGCCAGCCGGCGAGACCGTGGAACTTGCCGGCTGAGTGCAGCAGCACCAGGTAGGCGCCCGTGATGCCCGTGCAAATGTGCAGCTGCAACCAGGTGCGGGTCGGCCAGCGGCTGCTCACGGCCCAGCGCTTGCGATATGAATACAGCACCTCGGTGCAGAGCATCAGCAGGAAACCGACGACGCCTAGCCCATGACCGATCAAGCTGCTGGGCTGTGGCACGCCGCGGTGCAGCACCGTTCCGTACCAGACCGCCGTGATGAACAGCACCGCAGCCAGCGAAACCAGCAGTTCCCCACCCTGCCGGGGCGGCGACAGGCGGGCGGAACGGGGTGGATCGGGTGTACCCACGAGCGTATCTCGATCTCCACGCAGTCGCCGTCAGGAACCGCCGGCCATCATGCCGCCGGGCCGGGTCGACAGCGCGCGCCACTGCCGGTAAAACCCGGCCAGATGCTGTAGGGCGGCTGGCCCGTCGCCGTGCAGGGCAGCCCGGATCGGCGTGATGTCGGCCTGCCCGGTCACCAGGTGCTGCAAGGGGCGCGACCAGGACTGGTCGCCCATCACCAGCGCGCCGATAATGCGGTTGTCGCCGAGCACCAGTCGCACGCGGTTGACGTCCTCGCGCTCGGACAGCACCCAGTTGCTGGGCAACAGCCGCCAGGTTTCGCTCTCGCCGCGGGCGATCGTCTGCAAGTCGCGGTCCTTCGGAGCTTCGCCGCCTTTGGTCGTGCCGACACAGCCAATAATGGTCACCTTGAGGCCGGTCAGTTGCGTGACGTTCAGCGGAACGTTTTTCAGGTACTGCTCACCCGCGCCCGCCAGGTTAGCGCCGGCGACCTGCCCTTGTTGCAGGGCCGTGGGCCAGAGCACGTCGCGCAGGGGCGGCCCGCCGCGCGGGTCGTGGACCTCGGCCACATCGCCGGCGGCGAAGACATCGGCGACGCTGGTCCGCAGCTGCGGATCGACCACGATGCCCTTGTCCACCTGCAAGCCCGCCTCGCGCGCCAGATCGGTGCGCGGTTTGACCCCGATGGCTACGGCCAGCATCTGGCACGGCACCTGCTCGCCGGTCGTGGTCTCGACGCCGGTCAACTGCCCGTTCGCGCCGAGCGCCTGCTGAATCTGCGTCTGGGTGTGCAGGATGACCCCTTCATGGCGGAGCCGGTCCATGACGATGCGGGATTCAGTCTCGTCGAGCACGTCGGCCCAGTAGCGGTCCCCGCGCAGGAAGTAATGCACCTGGACGCCGCGCGCCGCCAGCCCCTCGACGATTTCCAGGGCGGTGATGCCGCCGCCGATGACCACGGCGCTTCGACAGCGCCGCGCCAGTTTCAGGAT
>JAEUIF010000027.1 GCA_016795185.1 Planctomycetia bacterium
CACGGCTTTGCGTGGGCATGGGAAGCCTGTGACGCTCCCATGCCCACGCAAAGCCGTGGGCATGGCACCCAGCAAGACCATCGGTTGAGCAACAACTCCCTTGCGATTGCACTCAGAGTCCCTCGAACTCAAGCAGGCATGGCGCCAGGGCAGCCGCGAAAGATGTCGCAGCTGCCGCATTACCCAAGGACGGGGAATCATGGCACGGATGTTCCAGCGCTTCAGCGCACCGCGTCACTATTGGCTCAGTGCGGCGGCGGCTGGTTGTTTGACCGGCTGCCTGCCGCTCTGCCCACCCCGTCCGGAGTATCCCCCGCCGCCGGCCGTGCACTGCCCAGCGCCGTGCGAAAGGCCTGTCGAGGAAGCCTTCGACCCGGACGCCGCGCTGCTGCCGGCGCGGCCGGAGTTGATCGACCTGCCCACGGCCCTCCAGCTGGCCGACCGCCAGAACCCCCAGATCGCCGTCGCTCGCGAACGCATCCGCGAAGCGCTGGCCGTGCAGGACCGCGCCGAAGCGCTCTGGCTGCCGCAGCTGGAGTTCGGCCCAACCTGGATGCGGCACGACGGCCAGATTCAGCGCGCCACGGGCGAAGTCCTGACGATCTCGCGCAGCTCGCTGTTCGTCGGCGGCGCGGTCAATTTCAACTGGGAACTGGGCGAACTGCTCTACGCGCCGCTGGTCACGCGACAATTCACGGCAGCGCGCGCGGCCGGCGCGGCGGCGACCGCCAACGACCGGCTGCTCGACGTGGCCGTGGTCTACTTCGACCTGCTCCAGACTTACGCGCTCATTGAAGTGAATCGCGAAACGCTGGCCAACGCCCGCCATCTGCTCGAACTCACCGAGAACTACGAGAAGGCCGGCAAGGGCGCGGCGGCCGACACGGCACGCGCCCGCGTGGAAGTCAACCTGCGCGAGACCGAGCGCTTCGACCTGGAAAGCCGGGTGCTGATCGTCTCGGCGCGGTTAGCGCAGCTCGTGCAGTTGCCGCCGGAAACCATCTTCCGGCCGGTGGAACCCGCGCTCGTGCCGCTGGCCGTGGTGCCGGAGTCCGCGCCGCTGACGGACCTCATTGCCCAGGCCGTGAACTACCGCCCCGAACTGGGCGAGAATCGGGCGCTGGTGCTGGCGGCGCTGGAACGCTGGCGCGCGGCCAAGGTCACGCCGCTGGTGCCGCGCTTGCAGCTGGCCGTTTCCGGCGGCGGCTTTGGCGGCGGCCAGAACGGCTTCTTTGGCGACTTCGGTCCGCGCAGCGACGTGGCCGTTGGCGCGGTCTGGCGGCTCAACCAGTTCGGCGTCGGCGACGCCGCCGTGATCCGCGAGCGCGCCGCCCAGTACGCGCAAGCGATCTTCCAGCGGCATACGGTCGAAGCGGCGGTGGCCGCCCAGGTGGTGCAGCAGTTCGGCGCGGCTTTCGCGCTGCGGCGGGCGCTGGGTTCATCACAGACCGCCGTGGCCTCCGCCCGCGTTTCCTACGAGTTGAACGAGGAGCGCATCCGGCGCGCGCCTGAACAAGGGCGGCCCATCGAGCTATTGCAGGCCATCCAGGCCCTGGCCCGCGCCCGCCAGGAGTACGTGCAAACGATCGCCGATTACAGCCGCTCCCAGTTGCGGCTCTACACGGCGCTGGGTAATCCCCCGCTGTGCGCCCTGGAAACGATGCGTCCGCTGCCGCTCCGCGAACCGCCGGTGCCACAGCCCGTGGCGGAGGAACTGCCACCGCCGAAGCCTGTCGCTAACGGCAACGAATGAGCAGCGGCCCGTTCAATTCGCCGCGGCAACTCCAAGTCTGCCATGCGCGGGTACGGTGGTTCAAGAGCACTCGTTCGAGTAAAGCAGTTTGGCACGGAGTGGCAAAACACTGGGGTTTTTGCCACTCCGTGCCAAGAGTCATGTGGCGCGCAGGGGCAAAACATGGGGGGGGTGCCACGGCGCGCCACATGAATTTTCTGCTTGGATGGCGTTCAAGAATACGGCGTCCGGCCTCGCGCCTCGACTGGCGCTTAGGAACTGGCCCGACACCCTGTCAGAGATCGTAGTGGCAGCGTAGACCCAAACCCTGAAACGTGCCCGGCAACCGGCCAGGATCGTTTGCGGTCTCGAAGTCCCGCATCATGAGCGCGTAGTTCAACTGCACCTTCATGTTCGGATTCAGGTGCCAGTTCAGGCCGAGCGTGACCGCATCGAATAGACCGCCATCGATGCCCGCGTCGCTCAGATCGACGAAGTCGTAGCGCACGCCGATTTCCCAGGCACCGCGTCCATGCAGTAAGCCGTCCGGGCCGCGCACCAGGAAGAAAGGTTCGAGAGGGACGATGCGCTCGTAACCGGGCTGTTCCGGGCGATACGGGCGATGCTCGCCCGTCAGGAAGAACAGGGCTTCCACGTAAAAGCCGTGGGCGCGGTAACGTCCGCGGCGCACGACGCCGGCCGGCAGCGTGCCGTCGATGCGCGGCAAGCCGCCCGTGAAGACGTCGCCCACGCTGGTGAACGTCGCCTCGGCGGTCAGCGTCAACGGTCCCCAGGCGGAGGCGTACTCGAAATTCACCACGCGCTGGCCGTCGCGGCTGAAGAGGACGCCCGTGTTGACGATGTTGGGCACCTGGAAGCCCGATCCGGCGAAGACCAGCGGCCGCGCGCGGAAGCGCGTGCGGTTGTCGTTGAGATTGCGGTAGCTGCCGTCGATGCCGAGATGAACCCAGACGCGGTCGGCTTCGCGCCAGACCGGCAGAAACGTGAACCGCCCATCGTAGGCATACTCGCCGTCGCCCAGGTCGGAGGCGGTCAGATTGCTGTTGGTGCGAAAGACGCCGAGCCAACCGTAGGCCCGCTTGTCGAAGAAGTTGTTCTGGATCGAGAAGCCGTTGCTGAACTGAAAGTCGTTGTGGAAGGCGTCGAAGAGCAGGGGCCGTTCGATGAAGGTCAGGTAGCGCCCGCTGGTGGCGTTGGTGAAGCTGATCCACTCCTTCTGGTGGCCGGCGCGGAACGTACCGACCACCGGCAGCTGGTTGATGCCGATCCACATGTCGGTGAAGCGGGTGCCGACGGCGGGCTCGAAATCGGCGAGGTCGCCGCGTCGGGATCGGTCACGCCCAGGGTGCGGCGGCGCAGATCGAGAACATTGACGAAGTCCACCTCGAGGGTGGATTCCATCACTTCCCAGAGGGTGCCCTGAAAACGCAACCGCGACCGGCGGAACTCGGAACCGTCGGTCAGGCCGAGGTTGGGGTCCACGTCGTTATTGAAGCGGCCGATGGAATTGCTCAGTTCCCGACTGGACTGATACCAGGTGTTGTCGAAATCGACCCGGCCGCCGACACGGAACGTGAACGCCTTGTCGGCGGTCTGCGAGGAGAAACCGTCCTGCCAGCTGGCACTGAGCTTCAGGTCCTTGCCGACCTCGAAGCCGGCCGCTTCCGCGTCCCGTTTGCGCCGGGCTTCAGCCTGCTCGCGTCGGCCGGCTGCGTCCTTCAGATAGCGATCGACCAGCTGCCTGACGTTCGCTTTCTCCGGAGGCGAGTCGGCGGCCCCGACGTTGGACTGCTGCAACCGTTCTTCGAGTTGCTGGGTGAACACGCGCTGTTCGCGCAGTTCCTGTTCGATCCGGAGGTGGCGACTCGATTACATGGAGGGCAATCCCCTGCAAACGCCCTATGCGAAGTGTGCGCTGGCAGTAAGCACTGCGCCGGCTGGTAAAATCGAACTGCTCCGCAGCGGGGCAAGCCTCGCTGTCCAGCTGCGAATTTCGCCAGCTGCCCTTTCGGCGGCCATGCGAGCGGCGCGCAGGGAAATCGTTGTCTGCCCTTTTGATCGACTTCCGCAGCCGCTTACTTGAACGACCGGACGAACGGCGAACATCCGTATTCTCCGTATAACATCCTGATTGCCAGGCCGAATCCTCTACCCGGAATCCAGAGTCATGGCGAACCATCCCGCTCAACCACGCCTCATTGCCGACACCCCGCTGGCGCCAAACGTGCTGAAGCTCCTGGAACCACATGTCGAGGTGCTGGACTGGCCGACGGCAGGTTCAGCACCGGAAAATATCGCAGCCATCTACACCTACGGCCACCCGCGCGTCGATGGCGCGTTGCTCGACCGGCTGCCGGGCGTGCGGGTCATCAGCAATTTCGGCGTCGGCGTCGATCACATCGATGTGCCGGCGGCGATGGCCCGCGGCATTCCGGTCGGCAACACGCCGGGCGTACTCGATGGCGCGACAGCCGACCTGGCAATGGCGCTGTTACTGGCGGCCGGGCGGCGGCTGACCGAGGGCGACCGCTACGCCCGCGGTCCGAAGTTCCTGCACTACGATCCGGGCTACATGCTGGGTCGTGAGATTCACGGCAGCACGCTGGGCATCATGGGCCTGGGGCGGATCGGCCAGCAAGTCGCGCGGCGGGCACGCGGCTTTAACATGACGATCCTCTATCACAATCGGCGACGGCAGCCGGAGGTCGAGGCGGACCTCGGCGTGCGCTACGTTTCGTTCGCCGAGTTACTGGCGCAGTCGGATTACGTCGTGCTGACCGTCCCGCTGACGCCCGAGACGCAGGGGCTGATTGGCCGGGAACAGTTAGCGCTCATGAAGCGCACGGCGACGCTGATCAACGTCGCGCGCGGACCAGTGGTCGATACCGCGGCGTTGACCGCGGCGCTGAGCGAGCGGCGCATCTACGCGGCGGCCCTGGATGTTACCGATCCAGAGCCACTGCCGCGCGGTCATCCTCTCTTACAACTCGACAACCTGACGATCACGCCGCATCTAGGCAGCGCGACCGAGGAGACGCGGCAACGGATGGCGGAAATCTCGGTCGAAAACTTGGTGGCCGGGCTGACCGGGCGTCCGCTGCGGCACGCGGTGCAATAGCCATGCTTGGCTGATGCTGCTGGATGCACCGGACACGGAAGTTACCGGCAGCAAGTCCACGGACGACACAGTCTGCTCGATTTCCCATCTGCCCGCTTTCGTCCAGCGGAAAGCCATCCCTGCCCTTGGTGCTCGGCTTGACCGGGCGCATTCCTTCACCAGCATGCCCCACCGGGGCTGGTCGTGCCGTGCGCCCGATTCTTAGATTCGTCACTTTTTTTCCTCAATTCGTTCGTGCGGATTGTCATAATTTAATCCAGGTTTTGAGCCACGGCGTGCGCTGGCGGCGAGGGGACATCGATGCGAAGCTGCAACTCCCAGACATCCAAAGCGGTCCGATTGCGGGCGGGCGCACTGGCTCTGCTGTGTCTCGTCGGCGCTGGCGGTTCGAGGGCGAGCGGCAGCGATGCAGAGCCAGCGTTCGCGGTACCCGCGGAGGTCCGGACCGTCCTGGCGACGTACTGCGTGGACTGTCATGGAGCGAAGGGCCGCGGCCAGGTGCGGCTCACGAATCTGGAGAGCCTCAAGCTGAACGAACGCCTGGACCTCCTGAACAGGGTGCAAGACCAACTCTTCTTCCAGATGATGCCGCCGGCGGCCGAACATCAACCAGGCGACCGCGAAGCGCGGGTGCTCCGCGCGTGGGTGCGAGCGGAGCTGCGCCTGCACCAGGCATCGAAGCTGGACGACCGCTTGCCCTACCCGGACGCCGGCAATTACGTGGATCACGCCGCCCTGTTCGACGGCTCGAACCAGGACAAACCGTATACGCCGGCCCGCCGCTGGTTGGTCAGCCCGCAGATTTTCGAGGAACGGGTGCTGGACGTGTTCCAGCTGGAAGGGCGGGAGCGGGACAACTTCCGGCGGTCCGGCTTTCATGGCGTCACCAACCCGTTCGTGCTGCCCGATCACGCCGGCGTGCGCTACTACGATCTTCAGGCGCTCGATGGCAGCCATCTGCTGGTAATGCGCGGCAACGCTGAGTGGATCGCCACCAAGCAACTCCAGGCCGCACGGCTCCGGGCGGGCGACGCCAATGCAGGGTCGGCGGACCCCAAAGACCGGTGGTATCCCAAGACCACCCCTGCCGCGTTCGAGGCCATCGTCGTCAAGAACACCGCCCCGACGGACGATGAACTTCGGACGGCCGTGCAAATGCAATTCGGTCTCGTCTTGCAAAGGAAAGCCACCGACCGCGAACTCGGACCGTACCTCGAACTGATGCGAGCAGCGACCAAGGCCGCTGGCAACGCCGAAGGCCTCCGGCAGATGCTCAAGGCAGTGCTGCTGGAATCGGAGTTCGTCTACCGGCTGGAGTTCGGCGCGGGAAAGGCGGACGAGTGGGGCCGAGTGCCGTTGACGCCGCGAGAGGCAGCTTACGCCATTGCCTACGCGCTGGGCGACCGCGGGCCGGACGCCCAGCTGCTCCAGGCCGCTGCAAGCGGTCGGCTGACCCAGAAGGCCGACTACGAGCGGGAGGTGGTCCGCTTGCTCGCTGACCACGACTACTTCCGCGGCCAGGTGGACAAGGCGCTCAACGGCATGCACATCAGTTCTCACGTTACCAGCCACCCCAAGCTGGTGCGGTTCTTCCGCGAGTTCTTCGGCTACCCCGGTGCTGCCAAGGTGTTCAAGGACATTCCGCGGAGCGGCGGCTACTACCGCAACCCGGATCGCGGCCACCTGGGTACCCCCGGCTGGCTCATTCACGAGGCCGATGAGTTCGTCATCTGGCAGTTGGATCAGGACGAACGGGTGTTCGAGCGGCTGCTGACGGCCGGCGAGTACTTCGTTTACCACAACATGGACACGAAAGCCGGCCGAGCTTGCATCGATCAGTGGAAGCAAGTGTACGAGGCCCTCCAGCAAGCCCCCTGGAAGTCCAAGCCCGAAGAAGTGATGGAGCGCCACCAGAAGTTGCTCGTCTCCGCCAAGATCATCGACCCGCGCGAGAAGGAGTTGTGGAGGCAAAAGCGGTCGTTCTTGTCCTACATGTACTGGTTCCAGGACACCTTCGGGCAGGGGCGGACGCCGTTCACCCGCGGGCCGTTCACGCACGGCTACACCTACGAGCACTCCCCCAGCTATAGCCTTCCCCCGACCCCAAACCGTTTCCGGTATCTCGGCGTCGAAACGCCGCAGTACAAGGAGCCGAAAGATACGCCCGAGTTCTGGGATTACCCGGTCGAGCAGCCGTTTCGGATCGCCAACCGCAAGGGCATCCTCACCCACCCGGCCTGGCTGGTCGCCTTCTCCGCCAACACCGCCTCCGATCCCATCCGCCGCGGGCGGTGGATCCGCGAGAAGCTGCTGGCCGGGGTAGTGCCCGACGTGCCGATCACGGTGGATGCGAAAGTGCCGGATGACCCGCACCAAACCCTGCGCGAGCGCGTCGGCGAGGTCACGCGGGCGGCGGCGTGCTTCAAGTGTCACAGCCGGATGAACGACCTCGGCTATCCGCTCGAGCAGTTCGACGATTTCGGCCGCTTCCGCGCGGTCGAGCAGCTCGAACATCCGGACAACCTGATCAAGGCCGGCAACGGCAAGTCAACGTTCGACGTCTACAAGACGAAGCCGATCGACTCGACTGGTGCTCTCAGGGGGACGGGCGACCCGAAGCTCGACGGTGACGTCCAGGACGCCTTCGACCTGATCGACCGGCTGGCCAGGTCCGAACGGGTGCGGCAATCGATCATCCGCCACGCCTTCCGCTTCTTCATGGGCCGCAATGAACTGCCCTCGGACGCGCAAACGCTCATCGACGCCGACCGTGCCTACCTCAAGAGCAACGGCAGCTTCAAGGCCGTGGTGGTGTCGCTCCTGACGTCCGACTCCTTCATCTATCGCAAGCGACTGGAGAACTGAAGATGACAACCCGTCGGGAATTCTTGACGACCGCGGCCTGCGGGGCCGCCGGCCTCGCACTCGGTTCGCAGGCGGTCTGGGCGAAGCCAGCCGACGGCAAACCACCCATGCGGTTCATCTTCCTGCACAAGGGGAACGGGCTGTTCCCCTCGGTGCTGGTCCCGCCGTCGCTGAGCAAGACTGACGTCGCGAAGGAAGCGAAGAAGGAGTCGCTGCAACTCGACCTGGCGAAGCACGAGTTGCCCGAATGGATGAAGCCGCTCGCCGCCCACCAGGGCGACCTGACGATCCTCCAGGGGCTGTCGGGCAAGATGTGTACCACCGGGCACCACACCTGGTGCTCGTCCCTGGGGGTGTTCAAGGCGAATGAACGGCTCAGTTCCATCAAGTGGGCGACCGTCGATTTCGAGTTGGCCCGGCTGTTTCCCTCGCCGATGGAGCACGTCGAGTTCGCCTGTTTTCCGCTCGGCGGCGGCAATGCCCGCGGCACGCTGAACGGCATTGCCACCGGCTTCTCCGCGCGCGGGCCGCAGCAGCCGAACTACGCGTTCGGCTCACCCAGGGTGGCCATGCAGGAACTGTTCAAATCGGTCTCGAACAATCAAAGTGTGCAGGTGCAGTCGCAACTGGAGCGCAGCGGGTTGGCGTTTGCCGCCCGGCGGGAAGCGCAGCTGGCCGCATCCGCTCCGGGGGCCGAACGGGGCAAGGTGCAAAGCTACGCCGACTCGCTCGAAGCCATCCGCGAGCGGGACCGCAAGGTGGATGCCATGGCCGACGCCATCCGCCCGCACGTGCCCAAACTGGATGCCAAATACCTGGCCGACGAGATGACGACGGTGGACCGCCAGCGCGGGCACGTCGAGGTGCTCCTGGCCGCACTCATCTCGGGGTTGACCAACGTGGTCGCGTTTACCGTGGATGAACTCGGCCACGAGTACAGCGGGCTACCGGGATTGGAAGCGGAAAAGGTGAACCTGCACGACGTGGGTCACGGCAAGGGCTTTGGCAAGCTGACTGCCGACGAAATCCGGTTTGCCGTCCGCCGCCAGCACATGACGCTTGTGGATACCATCGCGGCCCGGCTCAAGCAGGTGCCCGAAGGGTCGGGGTCGATGTTCGACAACACCATGATCTTCTACTTCCCCGACAACGGTGAAACGCACCACTCGCACGGCACCGAGTATCCATTCGTGGTGCTGTCCGGCAAGAATGCCCGGCTGAACATCCGCGGGCAGTACATCCGCCTGCCGAACTACGGCGACGCCGGGCACAAGACGCTCGGCAACTGGTACACCACGCTGCTCAACGCCTACGGCAATCCCGTCAAACACTACGGCGACCCCGATCCGGGCTTGGCCCGCTTCGGCATCGACCAGTCGGGAGCGATCAAGCAGTTCCTGGCGTAACGCTGCCGTCGGCATACGGATGACTGTTCGGCAACCAAAGTCTGGGGGTCCGGATGACCGGACATTTGCCGGAGCCTGTGCGAAACGGGGGACTCGCGATGAGCAGCACCCGCAGGGCCGTTCCGGCCACGAGTTCCTACCCCAATTCGCACAGGCCCTAATGCAAAGTCCAAGGAGTGATTGCCTGACCGGCGGCGGTACGTCGGGCTTTCCAGCCCGACACGCAGCGCCGGTGATCCGCGGTGTCGTCGAGCGGGCGCGGCCAGCCCCTGCCGCGAC
>JAEUIF010000041.1 GCA_016795185.1 Planctomycetia bacterium
GAACTGGTCGTTGCCGTCGCGCAGGTTCCAGCCCTTGATGTTGGCCGAACTGTCGAGGTCGCCGGACGGCAACTGCTCCTTGTAGGTGATCTGGTAGTTCTCGAAGTAAAAATCGACCGTTTCCTTGGGCAAACTCATATCGCCGCTGCTGACCTCGACCGAATACTTGTAGACGTAGGGCTTGGTGAACTGGATCATCAGGAAGCTGGCCTGCACAGGCGTGACCGTGCCGCCCTTGGCGAGCGTCACGCTCCAGCTGCCGGCCCGGCGAAAGTAAAAGACCGCTTTTTTGAAGGCGACCTTCTCCTTCTTGGTGGCGGTCTGGCAGTAATTGAGGAACAGCTCGCCCGACGACGTGTCCACTTCCTTCTTGATCGAGAAGGAGAAGGAATCCCCGGCGGTCTGCGGTTCGTCGTCCAGTTCGGCTTCATCGACGTCGAAGACGTTGCCAATGCGCGACAGGCCCGTGGACTGGAACAGCCGCTGGAACTGGAGTTCCTTGTCCTGGAGGTCGGCGGTCAGGGTCTTGAGGGCCTCCATCGAAAACTCTTCCAGCTCGATCAGGCCCTTGCAGACCTTGTCGCGCGACTCGCCCTGGACGTTGCTGCCGTCGGTTTTGATCAGCTTGAGATAGACGTCGATCATTGTTGCGTGGCCATCCGAGCCGGCGTGAAGGGCAGGTAAACAGGATTCGCGCCTGCGGCCACGGCGGCACGCGAAGCGCGAAACCCGAAGTCAAGCGCGAGCGGCGACCGGGAAATCAGGTTTGCGAGGGCGCCTTGGCGGTCCAGGCCGGCACGCTCAGGGTGGTAGTCGAGTTGGTCTGGGCGCTCCACGCGTTCGAGTAGGTGTCCGAGGCCAACTGCCCACCGGACAACTGGCGCTGGTAGGTCAGGCTCATCGCGCCGTACATGAAGACCACGGACTCTGTCGGCACGTCGTCGCCAGAACTGCCGCTCCAGTCGATGCTCTTGACCATGAGCACGTCGAACTCGAAGGACAGGTACACGGCACCGGAGGCGCCCGCGGCGGCACCTGACTTGCGGATGCTGATGCGCGCCGTATAGTGGGCGCCCTGGCACAGGTTCGTGAACAGGCTGACCGACGAGGTGTCGGTCAGCTTCTTGATCGAAAATTCCTTGAAGGTTGCCTTGCCGGCGCCGGCACCGCCGGTCGCCGAGCTGATGCTGACGCTGTTTTCCGCGCCGAAGCTGAACTCGCTCAGTTCGATCGACCCGCCGAAGGTCTTGTCGATGGACTCGCCGTTGACCGGCGTGCCGTTGAAGAAGAGCTGGAAAAACGCATCGAAAGCCATGACCCGGATTCCTCCACAAAGAGAGAAGACCACTGAATGAATCGCCGGGCCCGGCCAGCGCACACCGCCGCCTCCCGGCCCCACGCATCTCGTTCGCCCGTCGCGTTGCGCGGCGGCGCGCCCTGGATTCGCGGGCCGCCGCGCCGCTTGCTCTTAGCCCTTCTTGGGCACTTCCGCCACCAGGCGCATCGACGCGCTCAGGGCTTCCAGCTGGAAGTGGGGCCGCAGGTAGGCGATGGCCTCGTAGTAGCCCGGCTTGCCCGCCACCTCCTGCACGGTGATCTTCGCGTCGGCCAGCGGCCGTTTCGCCTTGACCTCGTCGGAGGTGCCATTCGGATTGACGCAGTAGTTGGCGATCCAGGCGTTCAGCCACTCGCCGCACTTCTGCTTTTCCATGAACGAACCGATCTTGTCGCGCGCCATCACCTTCAAGTAATGCGCGAAGCGCGACGTGCAGAGCAGCAGATTGAACTTGGCCGACAACTCGGCGTTGGCGTTGGCCGCCGGATCGAAGTACGTCTTCGGCTTCTGGCACGACTGCGCGCCCATGAACACGGCGAAGTCCCGGTCCTTGGCGTGCAACAGCGGCAGGAAGCCCAGATTCGACAGCTCGAACTCGCGCCGGTCGGAGATGGCGATTTCCGTCGGGCACTTCATCGCCACGTCGCCGTCATCGGTCGGGAAGGTGTGGACCGGCAGGCCTTCGACCTTGCCGCCGCCTTCGACGCCGCGGCTACGAATCATCCAGCCGTACTTGGAGTACGCGTCGGTGATCCGCGCGGCATAGGCCCAGGCAGCGTTCATCCACAGGTACTTGTCGTGCCGCTTGCCGTCGACGAACTCCTCGAAGTTGAAGGCATCCACCTTTTTGAAGTCGTTGCCGTAGGGCAGCCGACCGAGCACGCGCGGTAGCGTCAGGGCGACGTAGCGCGAGTCCTCGGACTCGCGGAACGACTTCCAGGCCGCGTAGTCGGGCGTCTCGAAAATCTTCGTCAGGTCGCGCGGGTTGGCCAACTCGGTGTAGCTCTCCATGTTGAAGAGCTTGGGGCTGGCGGCGGACACGAATGGCGAGTGCGCCGCGGCAGCCACGTTCGAGATCATCTTGAGCAGGCTAATGTCCTCGGCGCTGCGGGAGAACTCGTAGTCGCCCACCAGCATGCCGTAGGGACTGCCGCCCAGCTGGCCGTATTCTTCCTCGTAGATCTTCTTGAACAGCGCACTCTGGTCGAATTCGGAGGCTTTTTCCAAATCCTTGAACAGGTCGCGCTTGCTGACGTTGAGCACGCGGATCTTCAGGTACTCGCCGGTCTCGCTCTGCTGGACCAGGTAGAACAGCCCGCGCCAGGTGCCTTCCAGCTTCTGGAAGTCCGGGTGGTGCAGGATCTCGTTCAGCTGGGAAGAGAGCTTCTTGTCGATCTCGCCCACCCAGTACTTGACGTTCGTCTCGACGTCATTGGACACGACCTGGCCGGGCTTGACCGCCTGGTCCAGGAACTGCTTGAAGTAGTCCTTGGCGCGCTCGGCCTCCTTGTTGTCCTGCGGGCGCGTGGCCTGCACGACCTGGTCGACCAGGCTAGGCGCGGCATCGGCAGCGGGGGCTGCGGCCGAGGCGGCTGCGGCTTCGGGAGCACTCATCACTCACCCTCCTTCTTCGGCGCGGCGTCGGCGGCCGGGGCCTCGATGCCCATTTCTTTCGCCAGAGCCATGGTCTTCTCGGTGTTGGTCAGCACGTCGCTGAGCAGGGCTTCGAGCTTGTCGTTGCCTTCCATCTTACTGAGCAGCGACGTGAGCCGCTGGCGCATGTCGAGCAGTTCCTTGAGGGCGGGCACCTGCTCGGCGACCTTGTCCGGCTCGAAGTCGTCGAGGTGCTTGAAGTTCAGCTCGACGGCGATCTTGGAGTTCGGGTCGGTCAGCTTGTTGTCGACCTTGAAGGCCAGCCGGGGCGTGGCCTTGGCGAGGACGTCGTGGAAGTTGTCGCGGTCAATGGCGACGACCTTGCGGTCCTTCATCGGCTTGAGTGCTTCCTTGGGCTTGCCGGACAGGTCGGCGAGCACGCCGACGACGAACGGCAGCTCGACCTTCTGCATGGCGCCGTTGGTCTCGACGTCGTAAGTGATCTGAACGCGCGGCCGTCGAACGCGGTCCAGCTTATGCTGGGTACTCTCAGCCATGGATGCCCCTCGCTTTCGGTGGTGCGGACAAGGATGGGAGTTACGTGCCCGATGCCCGCCGCCGACAAATAGATATACGATTATGGAACGTCGAAAGGTTCATTGCAAGCACCAGGAATCGCCCGGCGCTCAAGCCCCCTCCCCCTCTTCCTTGATGCCCAGCTCGCGGTTGACTTCCTTGACGATCTTGTCGTCGCGCACCAGGGCCTTGAGCAATTTGGGGAAGGGCAGGTTGCCTAGCTCGATGGCCTTTTGCAGCAGGTAGGGGATTGGACTGTGCGGCTCCAGCTGCTGCAAGAGTGTGGCGGCGTCGGTCAGCTGGCGGTAGATGTCCGCCCGCGTCAGCATGCGCCGCGTCTGGGCGGCGGTCTGCTCGGCCGCTCCCGGTTGCGTGGTCGCCGGCACCGCTTCGTCCGCGGGCGGCGGCGGGGGTGCCGCGGGCGCGGGCGGCGGTCCCTTCTTCTTGACGATCTGGTCGGCGAGCACCTGGCAGTCTTCCAGGGCCTTCTTCAACATCGACATCGACGGCGCCAGGTCGCCGAGTTTCTCCGTCAGCGTCGCGGTGAGTTGCTTCAGTTCCTCGCCGGCGGCCTGCGCGTCTTCGAGGTTGTTCTGACAGCGCTCGTAGGGCGTGCTGAGCGTGGCTTTCTCGAAGACGGCGGCAGTGACGGCTCCCTTCTTGCCGTCCTGCATGTCGCGCCAGTCCTGCCAGCTGTAGCCGGTTTCGCCCACGAAGACCAGCGGCACGGTATGGATCGTGTACGGAAAGCGCGCGCCGCGGTCGGGGTCGTCCAGCCAGTTGAGGGGCGCGGCCCGCACTTCGAGGTCGCCGTCCTCAATGTCGGGGTACATGCGGTTCCAGCACTCCGACAGCAGCCGGCGCATCAGTTGCAGCCCGTCGCGCAGGCCGGCAAAGCCTTCCTTCTTGACCAGCGCTTCGGTCAACCGCGCGGAGACCAGCAGGTCTTTTGAAGTTTTGGTGAGCGTTTCCTGGGCGACACGAATGATGGTCGGCAGGTCGGCCCGCTTGGGCGCGTCGGGGCGCAGCGGATCGTCCTTGTCGAACTGCGACGGATCGATTTCCTTGCGCGCCTCGTCGAGCTTTTCGCGCACGGCGAAGGGTAAGGAATCTCCGGCCGGGTTATCGCCGGGAATCGGAGCCAGCAACGCATCGAAATCGAGCAGCGACGGTGATGCCATGCTTGGGACGGTGAAGTGCTGTCCGAATTGCTCCCCTTCCGGCCTGTGCAAAGCGCCAGTCGTCTGCGCGGACAGGGGGAAGGAACCGGCCGCGTGGGAGCCAGGCGCCGCGGGTGCTGGCCGCCCTTGCTCCAGGTAGTATGGTACGTCACGCGAGCGTTCAGGGCAAGCGAGTTGTGCGCGGCCCGTGGACCGCCACTGCCTGACTCGAACGCTTCTTGATTGACCCGGACCAGCGGCATGGTATGATAATCCCACCACGCGGTTCCTGCCATCCTGACCGCGCCGCGGACTTGCCTGGACCAACCCGCCTTCCTTCCCACAGAGGAGATACCGACGATGAGTAACCGGGGGGCTACTCGCATCGGATGCGCCGACTTCCGCCATAACTTGCAAACCAGCCGTCGCGGCTTTCTCAAGGCCGGCTTGCTCGGTGCTGCCGGGTTGAGTCTGGGCGATTTGCTGCGCGTCGAGGCGGCGGCGGGGTCGAAGCAACGTTTGAACTCGGTCATCATCCTCTGGATGCGCGGCGGTCCCAGCCATCATGACATGTGGGACCCCAAGCCCGACGCTCCTGCCGATATTCGCGGCGAGTTCGGCGTTTCGCGGACCAGCGTGCCCGGCATCATGCTCAGCGATCAGCTGCCGCTATCCGCGAAGGCGATGGACAAGTGGACCATCATCCGCAGCCTGCACCACAACGACGCTGGCCATTCGACCGGCGACCAGATTTGCTTTACCGGCTACCCGACCGGGCCGAATCCGGATGAGAACCTGATGCCGAGCTGCGGTTCGATCGTCTCGAAGCAACTCGGCCATTTGACGCCGCAACTGCCCGCTTACGTGATGGTGCCGAGAAACGTACCCGGCACCGGCGCGGCCTACCTGGGTACAGCGCACAAGGCGTTCGAGACCGGCGCGGACCCGGCCAATCCCGGCCCGTTCCGGGTGCCCAACTTCGAGTTGCCGCAGGGCTTGACACGGGATCGCTTTGGCGACCGCAAGGAATTGTTGACGCACTTCGACACGCTGCGACGCGATGCCGACCGCACCGGCCAGATTGAAGCGATGGACCGCTTCGGCCAGCAAGCCTGGAGCATTCTCACTTCGTCGGCCGCGCGGGACGCCTTCGATCTCTCGAAGGAACCGGAGCCGGTGCGCGAGCGGTACGGCTACTTCGAGGCGTTCGACCCCAAGGCGTCGGACCGCTGCGGCTGCCCGGCCTGGAGTCAGCGCATTCTGCTGGCCCGGCGGTTGGTGGAGGCCGGTGTGCGCCTGGTGACGGTCGATCTCCGCTGGTGGGATACGCACGTCAAGGGCTTTGAATCCTTGAAGCAAGGGTTCCTGCCACGCTGGGATCGGGCCTACACGGCGCTGCTCGAAGACCTAGAGCAGCGCGGTCTGCTGGAATCGACGCTGGTCGTGGCCTGGGGCGAATTCGGCCGCACGCCAAAGGTCAACAAGGACGCGGGCCGCGACCACTATCCGAACGTCTTCAGCGCGGCGCTGGCTGGTGGACCAGTTCAGGGCGGGCGCGTCGTTGGAGAATCAGACGAGAAGGGCGCGTATCCGAAAGCCTGCCCGAAGGCGCCGCAGGACGTGCTGGCCACCATGTACCGCCATCTGGGCGTCGATGTCGAGGCGCAGTACCTCGACAACGCCGGCCGCCCGCATCCGGTGCTGCCAAACGGCAAGCCCATCGAGGAACTGTCCTGACGGCGCACTCGGAAGCCGTTCCTCGTCATCAAGCCGTGATGTTCGTAGTTCCGCCTTCAGGCGGTTGAGTCGCTCGCCGCCTGAAGGCGGAACTACGAACGACTTCGCGGCAATGACCTCGGAAGCTCATGAAGCAATTCACCATTGTCGTCAAGCCATTCCGCGCCGAGGCGGTGCTGCGCGTCGTCAACGAACTCGACGTGGTCGCTTGCGTGGTGCGCGAAGCCAAGGGCTACAGCCGGCAAAAGGGCTATCTCGACCGCTACATCGGCAGCGAATACAGCCTTGCCTTCCTGCCCAAGGTGGAAATCAGCATCGTGGTCAGCGACGAGCGCGCGATGGAAGTGCAGGAACGCATCGTCAAGGCCGCCCGCACGGGCCGCATCGGCGACGGCAAAATCTTCGTCGTCGATATGGCCTGGCCGGAGCCGCTGGAGTTTTGATCGCACGCATCAGCCCGTGGTCGTCACGGCCAGCGCCGCCGGCAGCAACGTCACTTCGATCTCGCGCACGTTCTCCTTCGGCAGACAGAAGAACTCCCCGTCCAGATGCACCGTCAGCGCCGCCGCCGCACGGATGCTCACCTGCCGGCAGCGGCCTTTCCAGATTTTCGGATGGTGGTCCGGCATGCCGCCGGCCACCAGCGCCGGCAGCAAGCGCAGCAACTCCCAGCGTTGCAGGTCGCCGGCTTGCACGAAGTCGAACCAGCCATCGTCCAGGCGGGCGTCCGGTGCGAGGACGAAGTTGCCTTCGCGCGTGCCGAGGTTCACGGTCAGACCCAGCGTGGGCGCTTGCCGTTCCACATCGTCGAAGGCGACCGTGAGTGGCGGGCAGCGGAACTGGTAGCAGAGCGCCCGCAGCAGCGCCAGGCCGTAGAGCGTCAGACCACGCACATGGCGGATCTTGCGCGATTCCAGCGTGACCGCGCCGTTGAAGCCCAGCCCCAGACCGTTGACGAAGTATCGCTGTCGGCCGTCCGGACTGCGGGCCAGGCCAACATCGACGCGGCGTACGGCGTCGGAGGGCTGACCGTTGGCGCGTTCGCGCCGCAGGCAGTGAGCGTAATCGTTGGCCGAACCCATCGGCAGGACGTGCAACACCACCTCGGGCCGCGCGGCGCGCAGCAGGCCGTTGGCGACTTCATGCACGGTGCCGTCACCGCCGGCCGCCGCGACGACCCGGTAGCCGGCTTGCGCCGCCTCGACGGCCAGTTCCTCCGCGTGACCGGCGTGCTGGGTTGGCAGTGGCTCGAAACCGCGGCCAAAGACACGGCGGAAGCGCTCCAGGTGTTCGCTCAGGCGACGCCGGCCCGCCGCGGGGTTGAAGATCACGCACAGGTCGGCGCGGTTGGACATGGCAGGGCGCATTCCCAGGTGTTAGTCTGAATCGACCGTATTGTAGCGAGCCGGAAGCCGCCCGCCACGACCGCGAGCGGACTGGGAGAATCTTCATGAACCTTATTGTACTTCGCGCCACGAAACTGCTGGCACCACTCAGCGCGGCCTTGCTGCTGGCGACTGCCTTCGCGCGTGCCGACGAAGCCGAGATCGCCCGGCTGCTGAAAGACAAGGGTTTGACAGTCTCCGAAACCAAGGGCGTCGTCACGGGCGTCGCGGCGAAGGAAGCCGGCAAGCTCACGGATGCCGATTTCCAGATGATCGGCCAGCTTGCGCACCTGAAGACGCTCGACCTGAACGACGGTCTGACCGATGCCCGCCTGGCAATGCTGACTGGCCTGGGCGCGCTGGAGTACCTGCAAACCAATCGCGCTCAGCTCACCGACGACGGTTGCAAGCCGCTGGCCAAGCTCCAGAGCCTGCGCACCGTGAAGTTCTTTCATCCGGGCAAGGAGTTTTCGGGTGCTGGCCTGGTGCATCTCGCGGACCTGCCGCACTTGCAACAGTTGACGGTTGCCGGCTCGCTGGCCTTCAACGACGACGGCCTGGCTGCCGTCGCCCAGCTGACGCGGCTTCAGGATTTCCGCACCTGGCATGCCGGCGGCACCGATGAAGGCGTCAAGAAGCTCAAGGACTTGCCGAACTTGAAGGGCCTGAACCTGGGCCAGCGCCTGACCTACAAGGCCCCGGCCAGCCCGACCGACGAGACGCTCGCGCTGCTCGTCGAACTGAAGTCGTTGGAGACGCTGCAACTCAGCGAAGCCCGTCTCACGCTGTCAGCCCTGCAAAAGCTCAAGCAGCTGCCCGCACTCAAGAAGCTGATTCTCGACGGCATCGAATTGCCGCCGGCCGACCTGGAACGGTTGAAAGCGGAGTTGCCCCGCGTGACAGTGGAATGGTCCGCGCCGAACGACGCATACCGCAAGCGCATCCAGGCGCTGTTTGGCAAGGAGTAGCGGGCATGACGGACAGGACGGCGCGGGTTGCCCAGTCCAGGCTGCGAGAGTGCGCCGATCCCGCGTTTGCCGCCGGGGCGCCCCGCTTCTTCAAGGCTGAGCATATTGCGGGCGATGTGTTCCTGGGACTGCGGGCTGCCCAGCTGCGCCAACTCGCGCGTGAGTTTCGCGACCTGCCATGCGCGGAACTCGCAACGCTGCTGCATTCCAGGTTCCACGAGGAACGGGCGCTGGCGCTGCTGGTTCTGGTCCTCCAGGTCCATCGGGCCGACGACGCCGTCCGCCGGCAGGTATACGACTTTTACCGCGCCAACGTGCGCGGCGTGAATAACTGGGACCTGGTGGATATTTCCGCCCCCGCGCTGGTGGGCGGCTACCTGGCGGAGCGCAGCCGGAAACCGCTGTATTCCCTGGCGAAGTCCGCGAACCTCTGGGAGCGGCGCATCGCCATCGTAGCGACGCAGCACTTCATCCGGCTGAACGACTTTGCGGACACCCTCCAAGTGAGCCAGCGCTTGCTGACCGATCCGCAAGACCTGATTCACAAGGCCGTGGGCTGGATGCTCCGCGAAGTGGGCAAGCGCGACCTCCCGACGCTGGAGGGCTTTCTGCGCGCGCACGCGCCGGCCATGCCCCGGACCATGCTGCGCTACGCCATCGAGCGCTTTCCCGAAGCGCGCCGGCGCGCGTACTTGCAGGGCACCTAACGAAAGGAAACCGCCGTGAAACCGTCGCACTTGCTCGCCGCCGTGCTGACCACCGCTGTGTTCGTTCCCCCACCCGCGAGTTGCCAGGAACTGCCGTGGGTCGCGGTCAGCAAGGACGGCAAATCCTTCGTGCTGGAACCGGGCGGCCAGAAGTTTGTGCCCTGGGGCTTCAACTACGATCACGACGACCGCGGCCGGTTGCTCGAAGACTACTGGGATGCCGAGTGGGCCACGGTCGAGGAAGACTTTCAGGAGATGCGCCAGCTCGGAGCCAACCTGGTCCGCATTCATTTGCAAGTCGGCAAGTTCATGACCGCGGCCGACAAACCCAACGAGCAAGCGCTGGACCGGCTGACCAAGTTGCTGGCTCTCGCCGAGCGCACGCGCCTGTACCTCGATCTGACCGGCCTGGGTTGCTACCACAAGCAAGACGTGCCTGCCTGGTACGACCGCCTGGCCGAGAAAGAACGCTGGGAGGTGCAGGCCCGCTTCTGGGAAGCCATCGCCGGGCGCTGTGCCAAGAGCCCGGCAGTCTTCTGTTACGACCTGATGAACGAGCCGGTGGTACCCGGCGGCCGGCGCAAGGACGGCGACTGGCTCACCGGCGAGCTGGGCGGCAAGCACTTTATTCAGTTTATCTCGCTGGACCAGGCTGACCGGCCCCGGCCCGAGATTGCCCGGCAGTGGATTCGCCACCTGGCCGCCGCCATCCGGAAAAAGGATCGACGGCACCCGATTACTGTCGGGTTGCTGCCCAATAGCCTGGACCGCAAGGGCATCACCTCCGGCTTCGTGCCCGACAAGATCGTGGACGAACTCGATTTCGTCAGCGTCCATCTCTATCCCGAAAAGGGCAAGATGGACGCAGCGCTCGACACCCTGGCGGGCTTTGCAGTCGGCAAGCCCGTGGTGATCGAAGAACTGTTTCCGCTGCGATGTACGCCGGCCGAACTGGAGCAGTTCATCGACGGCTCGAAGCGCCACGCCACCGGCTGGATCGGCTTCTACTGGGGCAAGACGCCCGCGGAGCTGAAACAGTCGAAGGAGTTCAAGGACGCGATTACCCTGGCCTGGCTGGAGCTGTTCGAGAAGAAGGCGAAGGCCATGCGCGAGTAACCATGCTCTACCAGCCGAGCCAAAAAAATCCGTTGGGCACCGAGGCTCAAAAGCCCAATGTTTTGCCACTCCGTGCCAAAATGCTCTTTCGCACCAACAGCCCTTGAACGACCGCACCTCGGTTTGGCAGACTCCAGTGAGCCGCAGGCCAGGCCGACCGCGTGCTTGGCCCCACACTCCGAACCTTCGGTCGCGCGACGCAGTCTGGATGTAGCAGGCTGAACAGACCTCCAACGCCCGAAAGCCCGAAATGGCCACCCTCGTCGAACTGCTGCGTCCGCTGCTGGAGACGGGCTCTGTCGTCTTTCGCGAACCGCCCCACTTCACCGCCTTGCAGCATCCGGCGGCGACGGTGTACCTGCGGCGCGCCTTCGACGGCTATCGCTTGCAAGTCGCGGGGCCGCTGCTCGACTTCGACCCCGCGTCCGCGCTGCGCGCCGGTGAAGTGGTGTTGTCCGCCTGCTGGTTCCTGGTGCATCACAAAGAACCGGTGGAGGAACTCGCACGCCGTCTGGCGCTGCCGGTCCCGCGCTCGCCCGCCGAGCAACTGTCCGGCGATCTGCTGCTGCGCTATCTGCCCCAGGTCTATCGGCGGGCGAAAGCACTGGCGGCGGCCGATCCGCTGGGCGAGCAGCTGGCCCGCTTGCTCCGCCAGTGGCCCCTGAGCGGCGTGCTGTCCGACGTACCCGAAGCGCCGCTCATCGAGCCGAGCTTCGCTGGTCACGCGGGCCTCGAACTGCTGTACGCCGAACGCCTGGCGGGCAACTTCAAGGTGGAATGGCTGCCGGCCGGGCGTGGCCTGGAACGTTTCGAGTTGGTCTGGCGCGAACTCGGCAACGGGCCATTGCCTGTCGCGCGCGTGGCCCCAGCTTTGCAAGAGGATGGTCATGTCGCTTCCTGATCCAACGCTCGCCCGCTTGCAAGGCGAGGTGACGGCTGCCCTGAAACAGCGCTTCGTCGGCCGCGACGAGGTCATCGACCTCATCGCCCTGGCCGTGACCGCAGGCGAACATCTGTTCCTGCACGGGCCGCCGGGGACCGCCAAGTCGGCGCTGATCCGCGGCTTCGCGCAAGCGGTGCAGGGCCGCTATTTCGAGTACCTGCTGACCCGTTTCTCGGAACCGAACGAGCTGTTCGGCCCCATCGACCTCGTCAAGCTGCGCGACGGCACCGTCGCCACCGTCACCACCGGCATGTTGCCCGAGGCGGAGTTCGTTTTCCTCGACGAACTGTTCAACGCCAACAGCGCGATCCTGAACAACCTGCTCACGGTGCTGAACGAGCGAGTTTACCGGCGCGGGGCCGAAACGCACCGCTTGCCGCTGCTGACCTTCTTCTCGGCTTCCAACCACTTGCCCGAGGACGACGCGCTGCGGGCGCTGTTCGACCGCTTTCTGCTGCGCTGCCATGTGGACCACCTGAAGCGCGAGGCCATGCCGCAACTGCTGGCCGCCGGCTGGGCGCTGGAAACCGCCGCTGTGCCGAGCATCGCCATCAAGGCCGAGGATTTGCGGGCGCTCGGGCAACAGCTCTACCGCGTCGATCTGTCGCCCGTGAACGAGCGTTATGCGGAACTGGTGTTCCGCGTCCGCGACCTCGGCGTGGCCCTGTCCGACCGCCGCGCGGTCAAGGTACTCAAGCTGGTGGCGGCCTCGGCCCTGCTGTGCGGGCGCATGCAAGCTAGTTTGTCGGACCTTTGGGTGCTGCGTTATGTCTGGGACCGCGAGGAGCAGATCGGCCCGCTGGCCGCGCTGATCGACGGTGTGCTCAAGCAGCAAGCGGACGGCCAGTCGGTGCATCCGCTCGCCGCCGTACCGGAATCGGTGGACGGTGAGGAAATCGCGAAACTCCTGGAGAAAATCGAGACGACCGCAACGCAATCGCTGAGCCTGGCGGCGCTGGCCAACCTGCGCGAGCGCGTCGCCGACCTGACCGACCGCGCCGCCTGGGTGAGCGATGAACGCCACCGCAGCCACCTACTCGAACGCCTCGGCAAGCTGGCCGAGAAGTTTCGTTGACTTATCGTCGATGAAGCGTCCGTCGGATGGTCGACGGAATGCAGAGTTCGGGTGCCATGCTTGGGCGGCTCCTGCCGGTGAAGAGTGAAGCATCGGTGCCACCGCCCAAGCATGTTGAACTGACAGCGGCACGACATGCTTGGGCGGTAGCACTGGCTGTCCACGTTCACTGGCAGGAACCGCCCAAGCAAGGCACCCAGAACTGCTCGGCGTAGATTGGAACCTGTGAAAGTTGACGGTGCCGCGATGACTGTTTCGCTACACGAAGTCTGCTGCGCCCGCCTGGCTCGAACGCACCTCGCCGCGCTGGCCTCCGCCCGTTGCGCCGACGATGTGACCGCGCTGCCCGACGGCAATGACCTCTGGCTGCACTGGCGGGCCGGCGATGAAGCCATGCTGCGCCTGGTGTTGCCGTTGCCAGGTGTTGCGCTCTTCGCGCAGCGCGCAGGCCGCTGGTATCCGCTGGGTAGCCGTTTGCCGGTGCAGGGACCGCCGGCCGGCACCGGGCAGCGGCTCGACCAGTTCATCGTACCGGCACCCGCGCGGCCCGTGCCGGCGGACGTGCCCACACTTCGACCGTTGCCCCTGCGTCTGGTGCGCGATCGCAGCGCGCGCCCGACCTCCGGTATGTGGACGACGCTGGCAGTGCTGGCTCCGTGGGCGGAGGATGCCACCAGCGCGCAGCTGTCCGGCCTGCGCGCGGCACTGGCCGGCGAGCGTGTCTTCCTGCTCGGCCAGCAGTTGCCGTTGCTACCAGACAGCGCGCGCCTCTGGGGCCGGCGTTTGCTGGCGCCGCTTGGTTACCGGCCGGAGCCCGCCTGGCCCGAAAAGACACTGCTCGAAGCGCTGGGAATCGCGACTGACGACCTGGCGCTGCTCGACGAGACGGGAGTGGAGGTGCTGCCCGCCGAAGCTTTGCAGCCACTGACGCGCGCCGCGGTGCGCCTGGCGTGGCGGGAGCGTGGACCATGAGAGGCGCTGGCACCTACCTCCGTATTCCGGTCGCCTACGCGGCCTACTTCGATGGTCTGCGCTGGTCCGAGAATGGTGACGCTCTCGAAACGGATCAGGGCACCTTTGCGCTGACCGGCGAGGTGGCGCTATTCCTGGAAGGCTTCCTGTCGTCGCACCGCTTGATTCACTTCGGCTACATCCTGAACCTGATTGGCATGCTGGGCGTGGGCAAGTTGGTCACCGACACGCGCGCCCTGCAATTTCGCCGGCTGTTGCAGGAGTGCGGGGGTTCGGTGCGGAACGTCGGCGTCTTTGCCGCCCGGCTGTGTACCGACGTGCCGAGCGTGGCCGAGCCCATTGACCTGGAACAGATCAAGCGGCAATGGGTGACGAGCAACGTGCTGCTCTCCTTGCTATGCGCCACTTCGGAAGTCGGGCCGGGCGGCGCGGTCGCGGAAGCACTGCCCTGGCCGCCGGACCAGTTCGAGGCCAGAGTCTGCCGGGCCCTGAAGGACTTTCCCACGGATCACTTGAAGCACTGGTTCCGGCACGGCCGGGGGCCGGTGCGCGACGGAGAACAACTCGCCGAGGAACTGGAAGCCGTACAACCGCGCACGCTGGCCGGCGTGTTGACCGCCGCTACGCGCCGCGAACGACTGCACGGCGCGGTGCGCTTTGTGGCCCAGCTGGTCGGCGCGCTGTCGTTGCCGCCGCGCCGGCTGACACCGAACGAACTGTCGCTGGGTGGCTACGCAGATGTGACCACGCGCGGCCAGCCCGAGCAGTTGCTGCTCAGCCAGTTCGCGCTCGACGATCTGGAATTCGTGCGGCGTTTCGCCGCGCGGGAACTGCTCTACTACCGGCGCGAGGAGCCGCATACGCCGCTGCGCGAGGAACTGGTGCTGCTGCTCGACCAGGGCGTCCGCACCTGGGGCGACGTGCGGTTGGTGCTGGGCGCTGCCGTCTTCGCGCTGGGCAAGCGGGCGGTTGCGCGGAAGGTGCCGCTGCGCCTGGCAACCACGGCGAACGGCGGCCGGTTGCTCGACCCGCTGCGCCTGACCGATGACGAGTTCGGCGCGCTGCTCGAAGCGAGCGACCTGTCGTTACAGCCCGGCCCGGCCCTGGCGCGGGTGCTGGAGGACCCCGCCGAGGAGGCCACGCGCGACATCGTCCTGCTGACGCACCCGCTGAACCTGGCCGAACCGGAGGTAGCAACGGCAGCGCGCGGCATCCCGCCGGGCGTGCGCCTGTTCGCCCTGGCGGTGGACGATCGCGGCCGGGCACAACTGGCGGAACTGCGCCACGGCAGCGCGGTCCCGCTGACGAACTTTCGCATCGACCTGACCCCGCCGGCCGAGCCAGTGCCCGCGCCGGCGCCGGACGAACGGCCGCAATGGGTGGGCGACGTGGAGCCGCTGCCCTTCCCGTTCCGCTTCGGCCTGACCAGCCGGCCGGAGCACTTCGCCTTCGATGCCAGCGGCGACTGGCTGCTGGTGGTTAGCCACCACGGCATCCTGCATGCCCACCAGTGCGACGGTTCGCTCACCGAAGTCCTGCCCCGCGGCGTACTGGACAAACAGGTGCTGACGGCCGTCGAAACCGTGCTCGGCGTGGCGGGCGGTTTTGTGGTTGGGGGCCGGATCGGCACCGAACTGGTGGCGATGCACTATGACCTGGCGGAACGGCGTTGCACGGCCCACCGACTGGGTGTTCGGGACGGTAACAACTGGGCGTGGCACTATGCCGCTGAGTTCCATTCAGTGGTTGTTGCCAACCAGGTAATGCTCTATGGAGTCGATCTTGGCACCGGCCAGCGCGCTATGGATACTAGGCAAGGTAATGCAACAGATTCCCGGGTGGCTCTGGCGTGCGCGGCCTGCTCGAAGGTCTTTCCGACAATACCGCATCTGTTCATCTACACGGCCAGGAACGCTGCTGGGAACCCGCTACTCGGCGTTAGTGTTCCGGATGCGGAAGAAATGTTGCAAGGATCGCTGGCGCTGTATGGTCGCACCGGCACTCTGCTGCTCCACACGCACGCGGGGCAGCAGCACCGCTTTCAACCGCTGGCCGACGGTCAGCCCGTGTTGCGCGACTGCCAGCTGATCGCCGGGCAGCTCTGCGGCAACACGCTGGGTTTCACTTCGTTCCGGGAAGGAGAACCCACCAAGCCCACGCTGCGCCTGCTGGATGTCGAGCGCGGGGTCGTGGTGCGCGAATTCGCTTCGGTGACAGCCTGGCCGACCTTCGCGCTCTCGGCGGATGGGCGGCGGCTGGCGCGGTTGATTGGGGCGCATCAGCTGGGCGTCTACGATCTGGCCGCCGGCGGTGTGCCGCAGTCGGTGACGCCGTCCGGCGGTTGCCACTCGAACCTGACCGTGGAACAGGGGGAGGACTGGCTCGAACTGATGGTTGGCGAGCGCGTCCACCGGCTGCGCTGGGGCACGGGCACGCTGGAACTATTTCACGACAAGCGCGGCCGTCATGCCCGCGCCGCCGCGCCATCGGGTAGCCCGCCGCCGCGTACTGTCCCACAGCCGCTCGATGCGGCGTGGTACCAGACCTGGTACCACCGGCTGCGCCTGCTGTCCCCGTCCATGTACGCCGACCGGTTCGTCCTGGTGGACCAGTTCGGCCAGGTGGCCATCGTCAATCGTGCCCGCGAACTGCTGGTCATGTTCTTCGTGTTTCGGGACAAGCTGGCCGCGTGGCTGCCGGACGGTACGCGCTACGGGCCGGCCTCGGTGACGGGCGGCCCGGCCACGCCGCAGGCCCTGGAACGCATCGGCCAGGTGTTGCAACGAGGTACCCCATGACGGTGCCTTTCCAACTGGCGAAACGCGCCCGGCCGGAGCCGGGCACCGCCCTGCTGCTGACCACGACGGACGGGCAGCGGCTCATCGACCTCTGCACGCGCGTCGGCGCTGATCCCTGGCCGCGCGTGGTGCCCGTGGCCGACGGCTTCCTGCTGCAACTGGCCGCGCCGACCACAGTGGCCTTTCCGGGAACCGTCCGGCTCCGCGCGCTATGCGAAAATCTCCTGCTGCCGGTGGATGCCGACCTGGTGCCGCCGCTCTGGGACGATGAGCGGCGCGGCCTGGTCCGCGATCGCGGTCTGATCTTCCTGCCCGGCGGGCGCGTGCTGAGCTTCGCGCTCGACCAGGCGCTGTTACCCGGCGACCTGCTGCGTGCCCCGCCGCTCTCGCGCGGCGACTGGCAGCCGTTTCCTGAACCGCCAGCGTTGGCAGAGCGCTTGCACGAAGTCCGGCTGGAACTGCCGCCTCCGCCGCTCGACGAGCTTTTCGAGGTCGGCGGCGAAGGCATCGGCATCGAGGAACCGCGTCCGCCCGCCAGCGGCCCGCTGAGCACGGCCGCGAACCAGGCCGCGCTCTACACCGGGCAGGGATTGTTTCAACTCGGTCAGTTCCTGCACCTCGGCCCGCTGGCCCGGCTCGGCGCACGCTGGATGCAGAGCGCCGTCGAACGCGCGCCGCGACTCAGCGAAGCGGTCCTGGACAAACAGGAAGCGGCGCTGCGCGAACTGCTGCGGCTGTTCAACGCGGGCAAGATCGAGGAAGCCCTACGCCGCGCCTTGCCGCTGGGCGGGCCCGGCGGGCGCGGCGGGATGGCGGCGCAAGATAGTCAGTTGCCGTGGCACCGGCTCTTCTATTCGCTGGCGAGCATTCTGGGCGACGGCGGTGGGCGCGCGTCCATCTGGTTCGGTGGCCAGAACGTCCAATGGGAACTCGCGCAGTCGTATCGCCGGGCGGCGGAGGCGGCCCTGCAAAAGGGCGACTTCCGGCGCGCTGCGTTCATCTACGGCAAGCTGCTGCGCGACTACAGCGCGGCGGCCCGCGCGCTTTACCAGGGCGGCCTGT
>JAEUIF010000082.1 GCA_016795185.1 Planctomycetia bacterium
AACGCCCGCCGCTCGCCGGCGAAGCTGCTTTACTCCACGCTGGCGGCCGGCTGCGGTTCCGCCGTCGCGACCGGCTCCAGGTCGGAGATGGCTGGGCCTTCGATCACCTTGCCGTCGGCCGCGAAGCGCGAACCATGACACGGGCAGTCCCAGGTCTTCTCGACGCCGTTCCAGTGAACGATGCAGCCCAGGTGCGGGCAGACCGCCGAGCATTCGTGCAACGCACCGGTATCGTCCCGGCAGACCGCGAGCTTGCGCAACCCGCGCCGCACCACCGCGCCAGCGCCGGGCGGAATGGCGTCCACCGATTTCACGTCGCCGCCACTGAGCCAGTCGGTGTATTGCCAGGCCACATTGGCGTTCTCGCGGGCGAAGTCACGCAGGGCGCTGAGCGGCTTGCGCGCCGGATCGTAGAGCTTCGCCCAGGGATGATCGCGGCCCTGGATCAACTCGCCGAGCAGGAAGCCGGCGATGGTACCATGCGTCAGACCCATGCCGGAATCCCCGGTCGCCACGAAGACGTTGTCGTTGTCCAACGGATTGCGGCCGATGAACGCCAGGCCGTCGATGGTTTCCATCACCTGTCCGGACCAGGAATAGGCGATCTGTCCCATGGGCGGGAAGCGCTCGCGGCCCCAGTTCTCCAGGGCGGCGAAGTGGTCGGCGTACTGACTGTCCTGGCCCGTCTTGTGGTCCTCGCCGCCGATGATGAGCAGGTCGTAGGCTTCGGTCGTTCCATTGCCTGTCAGCGGCGAAGCGAACTGCTGCACGCGGATGTAGTGGTACGGGTCTTCGGTATCCCACCACAGAGCATGGGGGACCGAACCGCGCGGCACCTGGGCAGCGATGGCGTAGGTGCGGTAGGCGGCCTGCTTGGTGTGAATGGCGACCAGGTCGTTGATCGGCGAATTGGTGGCCACCACGATGGCCGAGCAACGGACCACCGGGCCGCCGCGCGTCCGCACGCTGGCCTGTTCGCCGCCCGTCACTTCTTCCACCGGGCTGTGCGTATGAATCTGCCCGCCGCGCTGGCGGATCGCCTGGCACAGACCCAGTAGGTAACGCAACGGGTGGAACTGCCCCTGGCGCGGGAAGCGCAGGCAGGGCAGGCCGCTCAGCGCGCCGAGTGGCCGTTCTGTCAATTCCACGTCGTTCAGGCCCGCACGGCGACAGGCCGCCAGTTCCTGTTCGAGGAACTTCCGGTCGTGGCCCTGGCCGGGGAAGAGGTAGCCATCCACGCGCTCGAAAGCGCAGTCGATGGCTTCCTGATGCACGATGGTTTCGATGAGGTCGATGGCCGCCATATGGCTCTGAGCAGCCAAGGCCGCGCTCTCCGCGCCGTGGATGCGCTCGATCTCCTGAAAGCGGTCGTCGATGGCGTTGCTCAGGTGCGCGGTGGTCCGCTGGGTTTGGCCGGCGGCGATGTCGCCCGCATCCAGGACGATCACGGACTTGCCGGCCTCCGTCAGCAGGTAAGCAGTCGTCAGCCCGGCGATGCCAGCCCCGACGATGCAAACATCGGCGCGGGCGTCCGCGGTCAGCGGCGTCCCCTGCCACGGCAACGGCAGGTCCATCCAGCAGGAAGTCGTATGTTCGGAACCCTTGTTCATGGATCGATCCTCGCGGACGGGAAATATCGAGAAAGGAGCAAACCCGATGCCATGAAGACGGGCCGTGTCGCGCAAGCCGTTGCCCAGCCACGCGTCGCGTCGCACGAACGCGGCTTGACAGTTCGCGCACGGTTGCTATCGTCTCGGCTCTTTCATCGACAAACTGGGTGAATCCCGAACCGGGGGAGGCGAGAAGATGCGTGGCATCCGCAGTCTAGTATTGGTGGGGCTGTTCCTGCTCGTCGGCCTGGTGCTGGCGGAATCGACGCACGGCCAGTCGCCGGTCTTCCCTCAGGGCCGCACGGTGGTTTTCGGCAAGGGCGCGCTGCCCACGCAGATCGTCAACGTGCCCATCGACACCGGCAACTCGATCGTGCCCGTGCCTGGCCAGCAGGTCGGGTTCTTCATGCCGGCCTTCCGCAAGTTCATGCGGGCGGGCTCGAACCCGACCTTTAACGGCGTCAGCGCCGTGCCCAACCAGAACCAGTATCCCGGCGCCGTGTTCCCGCAGTTCGCGCCGGCGATTAACCAAAAGTGAGCGAGTGCGAAGCCGCCAGCGGGGTTTGGGGAAACTTTCGGCCCGGCGCGGGGTAACAAGGGTGACGAACGTCACCCACTCCACGTCGGGGGAAGTTTCCATGCCCGCCGCGCTGCGCCTGGCCGTGCTGCTGCCCGCTCTGTGCCTGTTGCCCGTGTTCGCCGCCGCCCAGCTGGCTGACAAGTCCGGCACGGACGAGGCGCAGCTGCGCGCCAAGCTGCTCGCTGGGGCCTACGTCGAGGGCAAGATCACCGAGGTGCGTTCCGGGGGTGCGGACGGTGTGAAGCACATCACGGTCGCCTACCAGCACCAGATCAAGCGCAAGGTCGATCCCTTCGCGGCGCGCAAGGCCGAAATCCTCAAGAAGATTTACGACAAGGTCGTGGAGTCGAAGTTCGAGCCCGCGATCCAGAAAGTCGGCGCGGAGCTGAGCAAAGCCCAGGAAGAAGCCAGCGACACCATCCTGGTGCCGATCCCCTTCGTGGTGCGGGTCGATGCCGATGTGAAGCTGCGCACCCTGGAGGTGCCGCTCGGAGACGACGGCAAGCCGAAAAAGCTGTCGGTGGAGGAGCAGAAGAAGCTCAAGGGCGATCCGCGCTTGCCGGGCTTCGCCGCCGCGGTGGAGAACTTCGAGGAAGGACAGCTGACGCGCTTCTTCCTCGACCGCACCAGGTTCCGCAGTGCCCCCAAGGCCAAGGCTGCGGGCGATGGCAATCCCACTGTCTACCCCATCACCATGCTGGTGATTGTTCCCCCGCCGATGAATTCCACTCCGGGCGAAAATCCGTTTTTCAAAAAATAAGCAGCCATCGGCGGAAACCGTGAGCGCAGCTGCAATGATCCCGCCGGAAGCCGTTTTTCTGGCGGGATTTGCGATTTTTCGGCGCGAACGATTCCGCCGGGAACTAAATCGCTTTGGAACTCGTCTATTGTGTAAGGGATATTCCCCCTCCGAGGCACAGGGACACCTCCTGAAATCAGGGAGACTTGACGATGCAGCGGCTCTTACGGTTGGCAGTTCTGATGAGCATGTTCGTCCTGGTGCCGGTCCTGGCCGTCGCGCAGCAAGCCGGCGCCAAGGGCGCCAAGGTGGATGAAGCCCAGCTGCGCACCAAGCTGGTGGCGGGCACCTTCGTCGAAGGCAAGCTTACCGCCGCCGATGTGGAAGGCGACGACAAGAAGCTGACCGTCTCGTACATGCATCAGATCAAGACGATCAACCCGGAGCAGGTCAAGAAGATGCAGCAGCTGATCCAGCAAGCGCGCGGCATCCGCGAC
>JAEUIF010000097.1 GCA_016795185.1 Planctomycetia bacterium
ATGACCGGCTTGCTCCTTCCAGGAAACGCAAGTGACTGCGGCTACAATCACTTGACGCTCCGGAAGCAAGCCGGTTCCTTATTCTGGTGAGAAATGCGGGGCAACGGTTGGCTCGGCGACAAACATCTGTTGCGCCTCCTCCGGCGCTTCCGGGAAGCGGGGCTGAGGCCAGACGGCGTGGGCGTCGAATGGCACGAAGGGACGCCACCGGGAGGACCGCTGTCTCCGCTGCCGGCGAGCCTGCTTCTGGACGATCTGGACCGGGAACTCGAACGGCGTGGGCGCCAGTTCTGCCGCTAGGAGGGGGCGTTACCGCCCCCTCCTGCCCGATTGTTGCGCACGCTCCATCAGACTTCAACCACCCTCGGCGCGTCGGCCCGCGTCTGCGATAATCCCTTCCATGCCACGCATTCATCAGTTGCCGTCGTCGGTGGTCACCAAGATTGCCGCCGGCGAGGTCATCGAACGGCCGGCGAGCGTCGTCAAGGAGTTGCTCGAAAACTCCGTCGATGCCGGCAGTTCGCGCATTGACGTCGAGGTCGAGCAGGGCGGGGTCGAATTGCTGCGCGTCGTCGATGACGGCTGCGGCATCGTGGCCGAGGATTTGCCGCTGGCCTTCGCCAGCCATGCCACCAGCAAGCTGCACTCGGCCGACGACCTCTTTCGCATTGGCACGCTCGGTTTTCGCGGCGAAGCGCTGGCGAGCATCGGCGGCGTCGCCCAGGTGACGTTGCAATCGCGGCCCGCCGGCCAGGGCGAAGGCGCGGAGTTAACGTGCCACGGCGGGGTGCTGTCGGAGGTGCGGCCGTGGAACGGTTCACCGGGCACGCGCCTCGAAGTCCGCCACCTGTTCTTCAACACCCCCGTGCGGCGCAAGTTCCTGCGCACCACGCCGACCGAACTCGGCCACGTCACCGAGCAGTTCACCCGCATCGCGCTGTCGCATCCGGCGCTGCAACTCACCTTGCGGCACCACGGCAAGCTGGTCTACGACGTGCCGCGCTCCGCCGGGTTGGTGGACCGCATCGGCCTGTTCTTTGGCCGGGAAGTGCGCGACCAACTTTACGAGTTGAAGACCGAAGCCGGCCCGGCGCGGCTGACCGGCTTCATCGGCGACCCGGCTTGCGAGCGCGGCAACGCCAAGATGCAATACTTCTTCCTCAACGGCCGTTGCATCCGCGACCGCACGCTGACGCACGCCTTGCAGGAAGCCTATCGCGGCCTGCTCATGGTCGGCCGCTACGCGGTGGCGTTTCTGTTCCTGGAACTGCCGCCGGACGCCGTGGACGTCAACGTGCATCCGACCAAATCCGAGGTGCGCTTCCGCGACAGCCAGGCGGTCTGTCATCTGGTGCTCAAGTCAATCCGCGAACGCTTGCAACGCCAGAACCTGATGCCCAAGCTGCAACTGGGATCGTCAGTCGTCGGTGGCCAGGGGCCAGGAGTCAGTGGTCAGGCGTCAGCGGGTGGATTGTTCGCAGCGCCGGCGGCCCCGAACTGGACGCTGCAACCGCCGCCGATGTCGAGCACGCGGTTGCCTTTTGGGACTTCCGCTGCGGCGGGTGCGCAGCCCGCTCCGCTGACACCGGAGAATGAACTGGACGCATCCGACGCTGACGCCTCATCGTCCGTTCCCGGCGCCGAGTCTTCCACCACCGACAATTCGCAACTGACCACGGACCAAGCACCACTGACCAAGTACCCCTTACCAGGCAGCAAGTTCCTGCAAGTCCACGACGCCTACCTGGTGATGGAAACGCCCGAAGGCATGCTGGTGATCGACCAGCACGCCCTGCACGAACGCATCCTCTTCGAGCAGTTGAAGCGGCGCATCCGCGCCGGCGAACTCGAAAAGCAACGGCTGCTGATTCCCGAACCCATCGACCTGAGCGCGGATCACGCGGCGCGGGTGCTGGACCAGCGTGAAGCCCTCGCCGGCCTGGGGCTGGAGGTCGAGGACTTTGGCGGCGGCACCGTACTGCTGACCAGCTATCCCGCCATCCTGGGGCGGAAGTCGCCCGTGGAAATCTTGCAGGCCGTGGTCGATCACCTGACCACCCAGGACCGCGCTCCCAATCGTGAGCAGTTGCTCAACGACCTGCTGGCGGTGATGGCCTGCCGGGCCGCCGTCAAGGCGGGCGACCGCTTGACCACCGAGGAAATCGCGGCGTTGATCGCCATGCGCGAGCTGGCGGAAGATTCGCACCACTGCCCGCACGGCCGGCCGACCACGCTGCTGGTGAGCCGCCAGGAACTGGACCGGCAATTTCGACGGACGTAATGCACAGTCCAGGAAGTGGCTGCCTGAAGTACGTCGGGCTTTCTAGCCCGACCGAAGCGCCGGTAGCTGGCCACGCCCGCTCCACGACACCGTTCACCACCGGGACCACGTGTCGGGCTGGAAAGCCCGACGTACTGCCGCCGGTCAAACATTCGCTCCAGGGACAGGGCTCAAGACTGCCAGGCTATTGTCAGCGGCCCGCTGGTTCGCGAGAATAATGGAAGCCCGGCGAGTCCATCGCACTCGGAGGATGCCCCGATGATTGCCTGCGTGCTCTGCCTGTGCCTGACCGCCGCCCAGGCCCCGCCGCCTCCGGGCAACATCCCCACCGCGCCCATGCCATCCGTACTGCCGGCCGCCCCGCGCCCGCTGACGCTCGAAGAGTTCGCCGCGAACTTCCAGCCGACGCCCGGCACCTACGAGGTGCTGTTCCTGCACCCGTGCAGCAAGAAACCCGTGACAGTCACCTTCACGCTGCCGCCCGGCAATCCCAAGATGAAGGTGGATAAGCGCGAGATCGAATTCGACTACGGCAAGTTCGAGGTGCGGCTGCGCTT
>JAEUIF010000114.1 GCA_016795185.1 Planctomycetia bacterium
GCCCCGCGCGGGGCCGCTGCTGATCTTCGACCGCCGACGGCTAGCAGGGGCGTCGCGTCATCTAGTTCGGGAAGCGTTACGGCTAGCGTGGACGCGGGAAGGCTGGCCGCAGTCGGGCATGAACTTCGCCGCCTGGGACCGGTTGGCAGAACTGGTACGCACGGCACAACCGGCCCTGGACCTGCCGGGCGGGCTGCGGGCGCGCTGCCGAGGACAGGTGGTTCAGGTGGGGCCGATGTGTTAAGATCGTGGGAATCGCGGGCTTCCGTTCATCTCGCTCGGAAAAACAAGCATGACCGTTCCCATACCCGGCGAGCTGGAACAAGCGTTGATCGAATGCGCGCAGCTTCGCCAGTTGAGCGTCGAGGACCTGGTGCGCGAAGCCTTGCAGTCGTACCTGCTCGCTCAGAACGACGATGAGCTGAGTGCCTGGCAAGAAGTACGCGATGAGGCATTCGGGTCGGCATGACCTTGCGGCCAGTTGGCGAACTTCGTAACCCTGGCACGAAGGCCAGATTACCGCGAAGCGGTTACACCCCACAGCCCAGGGTCGCGCAGCGCACCCTGGGTAGCAGTGGACCAACGATGACGCCTACCCCGCAGGGGTTGCACAAGTCCAGCGGCAAGCCTTGTGCAACCCCTGCGGGGTTGTCCGATCAAAAGCGACCCGGTTTCCCAGGGTGCGCTGCGCGACCCTGGGCTGTGGGGTGTAACCGCTTCGCGGTAAGGAATCCGCCCCGCACAACCGTCGGCTGCTCGAAACCGGCTTGCCGCTGCTGTCCGCTTGAAAATCAAAGGACTCTCCGTCAATGAGCCTCCGTCCTGTCCGCCGCGTCCTGATCAGCGTCAGCGACAAGACCGGCGTCGTCGATCTGGCCCGCGTGCTCGACAGCTATGGCGCGGAGTTGATCTCCACGGGCCATACCCGCAAGGCGCTCCAGGATGCCGGCCTGAAGGCCCTCGACATCTCCGAAGTCACCGGCTTTCCCGAAATGCTCAGCGGCCGGGTCAAGACGCTGCACCCGCGCGTTCACGGCGGCATCCTCGCCCTGCGCGACAACCCGCAGCACCAGGCGACGCTGAAGGAACACGACATCAAGCAGATCGACATGGTCGTCTGCAACCTCTACCCCTTCCGGGCCACGGTCGCCCGCCAGGGCAGCACGCACGAAGAGATCATCGAGAACATTGATATCGGCGGGCCGACCTTGATCCGCGCCGCCGCCAAGAACTACAAGGACGTGGCCGTCGTCACCGATCCCGACCAGTACCGGACCATCGTCCAGGAACTGCGTGACAACCAGGGGGCGCTGACGCTCGACACCCGCCACCAACTCGCGGCCGACGCCTATAGCTTGACGGCGGCCTACGACAGCGCCGTCACGGCTTACTTCGTGCATCAGCTGGAGAAGGAAGACCACGGGGCGCTGATCGGCCGCTGGCTGGGCGGCTCCGGGTTGCATCATCATGGCGGGGAGTTGCCCAGCAACCTGAGCCTGTACATGGAACGGCGGATGGCGCTGCGTTACGGCGAGAACCCGCACCAGCAGGCGGCGTTCTACGTCGATCCGGCCTGGCAGTTCCCCGGCATCTCCACGGCGGAACCGCTGCACGGCAAGGAACTGTCCTTCAACAACCTGCTCGACCTCGACAGCGCCTTCAATTTGGTGCGCGAGTTTTCGCAGCCGGCCTGTGCGATCATCAAGCACAACAACCCGTGCGGCGCGGCCGTCGGCCTCGACCTCGAGCTGGCGTTCAAGGATGCCCAGCAGGCCGATCCGATCAGCGCCTACGGCGGCATCGTCGCCTGCAATCGACCCATCGAAGCGGATACCGCGCGTGCCCTGACCGAGCCGAACCAGTTCTTCGAGTGCATCATCGCCCCGGAATTCAGCGACGAGGCGTTTGAAATCCTGACCACCCGGCCGACCTGGAAGAAGAGCATCCGCCTGCTGCGCACGGGCGAACTGCCCGCCGACGACAAGCGGGCGCACACCCTCGATGTCCGCCGGGTCGATGGCGGGTTCCTGGTGCAAACGCGCGACCTGGGCGGCGACGATTTCGCCAAGCTGCAAATCGTTTCCAAGAAGCAGCCGACGGATGAACAGCTGGCCGACCTCAGGTTCGCCTGGCTGGTGTGCAAGCATGTCAAGAGCAACGCCATCGTGCTGGCCCAGGACGGCAAGGTGACGGGCGTGGGCGCGGGCCAGATGAGCCGGGTCGATTCGGTCCACATGGCCACGCGGAAGGCGGGCGACAAGGCCAAGGGTTCCGTGCTGGCGTCGGACGCCTTCTTCCCGTTCCGCGACAACATCGACCTGGCGGCGGCGGCGGGGGTGACGGCGATCATTCAGCCGGGCGGCTCGATGCGCGACAAGGATTCCATCGAAGCTTGCGATGAGCACGGCCTGGCGATGGTGCTCACCGGCGTGCGGCACTTCCGGCATTGAGCGGAGTTCTTGGCGAGCGGCGGGCGTAAGCCCGCTGTTGAAACAACCAGTCCACTGGCGCTGCAAACAGCGGGCTTACGCCCGCCGCTCGCCTTGCGGGAGTTTCGTCATGGAGCATCTGGCTGGCCGCCCGATGGGCGATCTGCTCGATCACTTCGGGCTGACCGACAAGGACTTGCTGTTCCTCGACGAACCACCCGGCCACCTCAAGGGCATCGCCTTCAAGGTGGATGAAGGGCACGAGCGCAAGTGGATCACGGTCATCATCGAGCAGACTCCCTCGTTGATTAATTTGCAACGCGAATGGCCGGTTCACATCATCCGGCATGCCAAGGTGCTGCAAATTTTCGAGGGGTCGCGGATGTTTTGACCCGCCATGTCAGCCAGTTGTGAGAGCCGTCATGAGCGAGGAATTGCCATTTGCGGTTTCAAGTCGGCCGTGGGAACAACTATCCGAGTACGATCGTTGTTTCTTCTGCGGGGATCATTACCTGCCGCTTCACCCTCATCACGCGGCGCAGATTCGCTTGTTGAATGGTGATGATGCCCGACGACTGTCATCTTGGGTGTGGTCGATAATTCCACCCGGCTGGCCTGACCAGCCGGAATGTAACTTTGAGCATGAAGCGGTCCTCAACATCATGGGGCGATCGTGGGGCGACGAAGCCACGCAGGTAGCGGTTCGGCGCTGGCTGTATGAGCGAGGCATCCCTTTCCGTCGTACCGTGTACCTACTCTACGAGCCACATCGAGTCGTACAGACGACCTGGCGCATGGTGGTCCGCTACTGGGATGCGTTCGCCTGGTCCGTCGGTTTTGCGATGGTCGCGGTCGATCACACGCTGCGCTGGGCCGTTTGCTTTCATCACGAGGATGTCTTCGTATTCGGCAGTCACCAAGGGTTGTGTCTTTGCCGACCTGCTGCCAGCAAGCGCGGTTGAGATATTGAGTCCGTGGACAGAAAACTCGTAGGGTCCGCTGTGCGGACCACTACCCTCGGGGATCAGGGTTCAGTGGTCCGCACAGCGGACCCTACAGGTATAGTGCAGCCGAAGTTATTCGTCCTCGACGCGCAGGGCGTAAAATCCTGCTTCCCGGTCCTGCATCTTCGACCAGCCGGTCATGGCCAACCCGGTGCCCGTGAACAGCCAGCCCTGGAAGGTCTGCTCCGTGCGCGGCAGCTTGACCGTGAACTGGATCGAATGCTTGATCGTGCCCGTCTTGCCCACCACCTTGTAGCGCTCTCCGTCCTTGTCCGAGAAGTAATGGCCGGTGACCGCGCCCTCGTTGTCCACTTCCAGCGTGAGGGTGCCCGAGCGCCGGCCGTCGTCATAGAGCTTGAACTTGCCCGTGAAGTACTTCGGCTCGAACACCTCGCCGATCACGAACTTCGTGGACTTCTTCGGAGTCGCTTCCGGCAGCGGCTTGGTGAGCAGAAAGAGCTTCGCCTTGCCGACAGGTTCGAGGTGAATCTCGTCCTTGTCCTTCCCTTCCTTCGCCACGAAGCGAATATCCGGCGTCAGGTTGGCCGGCACCACCTGGCCCAGATCGAGGCTGAACTGGAAGCCATCGAAGAGCATCACGTTCTGGCCGCTGGCCTGCACCGCTCGTTCGGTGGCGGTCTTGTAGGTGACGTACTTCTCGATCAGCAGGATGTTGACCAGCGACTTGTCCTCATCGTTCAACCGCTTGCGCGCCGCCTGCACCAGCAGTTTGCACATGCGGCCTTCGTTGGTCTGCACGACCACCAGGGCCGAGGTGCTGTCGGGCAGCACGCGGTTGTTTTCGAGGATGGTTTCGGGCGTCAGTTGCTTGAGTTCCTTGACGCCGTCGGCGTCGGGCTTGAGCTTCTCCAGAACGGTGTTGATGTACGGGTCGAAAGCGTCGGCCCGCGCCACGGATGGCAGGCAGAGCAAGGCGGCGGCAAGCAGCACACGGCGGCACATGACGGCAAATCTCCGGGATGGTGGCACAGGTCTGTCGAATTCAGCCCCGGAGGGGCGAGAGACTTGTAGCCCAGGGCGCAAGCCCTGGGACCGATAGGCGGCTCTCGAATCCGAGCCCCGGAGGGGCGGCAGAAGTTTCTGCCGCCCCTCCGGGGCTTGGTTGCAACCATGTCTCGATTCCCAGGGCTTGCCCCCTGGGCTACAAGTCTCTCGCCCCTCCGGGGCTCCAATCAGGTCCAGTCCATCAACGATTCGGCATAGTCTCCAGTCCTTTGATACGCTTGGCCACGGAAAAGTTCCGTCCGGTCAGCGCGGCAGCAACCAGCGGGCCAGCAGGTGCGTGGGCAGGTAGATGCAGACCGGGTAGAAGGCCAGCAGCGTGGCCAGCCAGAGGCGCGGGTCCATCCAGGTTTGCGGTTCGGTTTCGCCGGGGCCGAAGACCTTGTTGACGTTGCCGGCCGGGCCGGTGGGCGAGGTCGTCAAGAAGTACGAGAGCAGCAGCACCACCCAGCCGAGCAGCACCTGCGCCGGGAAGGCGCGCGGGTCGTAGCCGAGCTTCCAGACCATCCAGAGCAGCATGATGGGCAGCCAGCCGTGAAACAGCGACAGGCCGCGCGTGAACAGCGGAATCTTCGCGTCGAACATGTAATCGGTCAGCCCGACCACCGGCAGGCCCGTGACCATGCGCACCAGGAAATCGACGATCCAGAGCAGCTGCGGCAACGTGATGGCGATGACCTGCATGCTGGTCAGCAGCTTGTTTTCGAGCCAGAGGGCCGGGAGGGTCAGCAGCAGGGCCACGTCGCAGAACCAGAGGAAGTTCAGCGGTGTGTACTGGTACCAGTAGTAGGGGACCAGCACGGCCAGGAAGGCGGTATAGGCGAGCTTCAGCCACAACGGCAGCTGCGGGCTGGCCAAGGTTTCTTCGGGTGGCATACGATGGGTTCTCCGGCGGGCGTCGGCGCGGGCATTCCCTGCCGCGCAAGGATTACCATTTTACCCGTTCATGCGTCAGGGGCGAAGTGGTGCCGGCCGCGCCGCGCGGCCGATCAGCGCAAGGAGAAACAACGCATGGACCCCTGGTGGACCGACCCCACCGCGGCGGATCAACCCGCCGCCGCTCCGGGCCGCGCGACCGTGACCGTCAATACGCTGCCCGACGCCCTGCCCCGACGGCGCAAGCGCCGGCGTCGCCAGGACACGATCTTGATCGGCAAGCCCTTTCAGGAGCCGCCCTTCTGGCTGGGGGCGGACGAGCCTGTCGTGGCGTCGCCTGCGCGGCCAACCGTGGAGGAACCGCCCTTTCGCTTTACGGTGCCGGCCGTCCCGCGCCGCCGCCATCGTCCGCTTCGGATGGCCCTGCGCCTCGTGGTGCCGACCTTCATCAGCGTGAGTTGCGCCGGCTTGATCGTCGCGCTGGCGCTCCAGGCGCTTCAGCCCGTGCAGCCGAAGGAGTTGGTTCAGGCGCGTGCGCCAGTGGTCGAGGTAGAAACCGCGAAGCCGCCAGCGGCGAAACCGGCGGCGGAGGTCGTCGTTCCGGCGGAGCTGGCCGTCGTGCTGGCGAAGCCGCAGGCGGCGGAGCCGCCTGCCGCCGAGGTTGTCGTCGCGGCGCAACCGCCGACGGTGGAGCCGGTCGCTCCCGCGAAACCGCCAGCGAGGGTCGACGCGAAGCCGATCGCCGCGGACTGCGCGGTCTGCAAAGAACCAGGCGCGGGCGACAAGGCTGGCGACTACGGAACCAGCATTCGCTTCGTCGAGAACAGCCAGACGGCCAGCGAGGCCGCTCGCGAGCAGCAAAAACTCATGCTGGTGCTGAACATCTCCGGCAACTTTGAAGACTCGGGCTTTACCTGAAACAACGCCGAGGCGCTCCGTGTGAACGCCCTGGCCAGCACGCCAGTCGGTGCTTACATCAACGAGCATTTCGTGGCGACCTTCGTCAAGGTCGGTACGTTCACGGTGGCCAACGGCAACAAGCAAGGCGGCAACGTCGCCAGCTACTTCTGCTTGCATGACGGCACCGTGCTGCATGCCATCGCCGGGCCGGTCAACGCCGAGACGTTTCTCCGCGAAGCCCGCTGGGCCGTGGAAACCCGCAAGCTGGCGCTGTTCCATGCCAACGGCCACGGCAAGACGTATCAGACCGCCCTGCTCCGCTCGCACGCGGAACGGTTGACGAACGAGTATGGCATCCCGGTCGATAACCTCTACCGGGCCTGGTCCACGAACATCAATCTGCGGATGCACTCGACGTTCGACAGCTTCGCGCTGATGCACGGCGGCCAGCGCCACCACGGCGGCAAGGACGCAGGCGGCAACCTGGCGCGCATGCACCTGCTGCTCTACGGTTCGCCCGGCGTCAAGGTTGAGCGCATCTATCAGTACGTCTTCGAGAAGGTGCTGAACGAGAAAATTTCGACGCTGCCGGTGGTGCAGAAGTGAGTTTCGACTTGGCGACGATGCCGCACTGTAGGGTCCGCTGTGCGGACCAAGAACTATCGGAATCATGAGATTTTCGAT
>JAEUIF010000127.1 GCA_016795185.1 Planctomycetia bacterium
CCCCCGCGCGCCCCGCCCCGTCCCACCCGGCCCCGCGCCCCCCCCCCGCACCCCGACCCGCGGGGATCAGCCCCGCCTTCCGAGGGCCCGGTCGACCCCGGCGGGGCTAACCCCCGCCGCTCGCTGCGCCCCGCCGCTCGCCGTTCATTCGCCTTCCCGATTCGGAATTTCCCCAGGCCATTTCGGGGACTATCCTGACAAAGCCATCCCGCCCAGTCAGGAGTACCCGCCATGCCGCGCTTGCTCGCACTCTGCCTGCTGCCCGTCGTGCTGCTCGGCCTCGCGGCGTCTGCGCAACCGCAGGCCGCCGGAAAGACGCCCGTCATTCTCGATTGCGATATCGGCAACGATATCGACGACAGCTTCGCGCTGGCGCTGATCCTGGCCAGCCCCGAACTCGACCTGCGCGGCGTCACCACGGTCAGCGGCGATGCCATGACCCGTGCCTGGATGGTCTGCCGCTTCCTGACCATGCTGGACCGCAAGGACATTCCCGTCGCCGCCGGCGCGCCCCCGCAGCCGGACCAGAAGATCGAGGGCATGTATCAGTACCGCAACCACCCGGCCCCAATCTACAACCGCACGTCGAAGCCGCTCAAGGAATCGGCCGTCGAATTCCTGTACGGACAGCTCAAGGCGAACCCCGGCAAGATTACCCTGATTGCGGTAGGCCCGCTGACCAACGTCGCCCGATTGCTGACCGAGCACCCCGACTGCAAGCCGTGGATCAAGCGGCTGGTCATCATGGGCGGCTCGGTGCGCGTCGGCTACAACAACAAGCCGCCGGCCGAGCCGGAATGGAACATCAAGCTCGACCCGAAGGCCGCGCGGACGGTGTTCGCGTCGGGAGTGCCGTTGACCGTCGCGCCGCTCGACGCCACCACGATGGTCAAGCTCGAAGCCCCGCTGCGGCAGCAGTTCTTCGCGGCCGGCAGCCTGCTCACCTGGCAGGTCGAGGCCATGTATCAGCTGTGGGACCAGCCAACGCCGGTGCTTTACGACCCGGTGGCGGTGGCCCTGGCGTTCGAGGAGAAGTTCTGCAAGCTCGAAGACCTGCACATCGAAGTCGATGACAAGGGCCTGATGAAATCCGGCACGGGCAAGGCGAACGCCCGCGTGGCCACCGGCATCCAGTCCGAGGAATTCCTGAAGTGGTACGTGGACCGGGTGGCGAAAGCCTATCCGCCCGCGCCGCCGCAGCCGCCTGCCAACTTCAGCAAGCCCGTGGCGCAGGGCGGCTTTCCGCACCGCATCCACACCTTCGAGGATTTCGAGACCGACATCGAGAAGCGCTGGTGGATGAGCGGCAAGGCCGAGAAGGCCATCACGCCGCCGGGTCGTGGCCGGGCTTGCCGTGGCGTGCTGACGCTGGACTTCGACGACCTGCAAGGCAACATGAAGACCATGTACAACGCGGTCATCTTCAACCCGGTGCCCGGCCCGCCGATGGGTAAGCACACCCGTCTGAGCTTCCGCTACTGGCTGAAGGGCACGGACACCATCCGCGTGCAACTGTACAGCCTATCGAACGGCTATCATCGCTACCTGACCGTCGACAAGCTGTCGCAGGAACAATGGCAATACGCCACCGTGGACATGACCGCGATGCGCCGGCCCGACGGCAGCGGCGGTCCGCTGGCCGAGCACGAACGCATCGACGACATCCAGTTCTACATCGAGCCGAAGGCGGAGATCATCGTGGACGACATCGTCCTCTACGACGCCGCGCCGCCGGAGGAGAAACGGCCGTTCCCGAAGAACATTCACTACACGGGCTGGTTCGACAGCGGCAAGCAGGGCAAGGAATGGCCCGGCAGCTTCGACATCGTGCAGAAGCAAGGCTACTTCTGGCACGCCGCCAAGAGCGTGGAGAATCCGGAGACGAAGGAACCCTGGATCAGCCTGCACCTGCGCGGCGAACGGCCGCTGGGCGAGGCGACGCACCTGGTCTTCCGCTACCAGCTGACCGGCGCGGACACGCTGAAGGTCGGGCTGGTCAACCGCACGACCAAGCAGTTGCAACAGGTGGAGTTGAAGAGTCTGAAGAAGGGCGAATGGGCCGAGGCCGCGGTCGATTTCTCCGCCGACGCGCAGCCCGGCAAGCCCAAGAAGGGCGACAAGACCGACGAACTGCGCTTCCTGCTGCCCAGGGGCGCGGAACTGCTGCTCGACGACGTGCTGCTATTCGAGCCGGGGGAGAAGCGGTAAAACACCGTGCCACGGTCCGCACAGCGGACCCTACGGCATGCCGTAGGGTCCGCTGTGCGGACCGTTGTCGCTGTTCCAGGCTGTCGCCCAACGGCTTTCTTTGCCGCGAAGCGGTTGTACTCCACAGCCCAGGGTCGCGCAGCGCACCCTGGGAACGCAACGACTCCAGTTCGCCTACCGCGAAGCGGTTGTACAAACCTCAATGGCCTGTCTTGTCCAACCCCTTCGGGGTGGGCACTCCCTATTCAACCCGTGTCCCAGGGTGCGCTGCGCGATCCTGGGTTGTGGAGTACAACCGCTTCGCGGTGAAGACCGCTTCGCGGTAAAGACCGCTGGCTTATTCCCAGACCAGCGGTTCCATCACTTCTGAAACGGCTGCGGATGCCCGGCGACCCGAAGCGGGATGCGATACAGGCTCTTGTCCACCGTTACATACAGCGTCTTGCTGTCGTCGCCGATGCCGAAGGTGACGTTGCTCGGCAGCCCGACCGGCTCCTTGGCGTCCGGCTGGGAGGCGCCCGTCGGAATGAACGCGACTTCCTTGCCGCTGGGATCGATCACCAGCACGCCGGGGCGCTTCAAGCCGCGGGCCGTCAGGTAGAGGTTGCCCTGCACGTCGATGCACATGCCGTCGCAACCCGCCTCGTCGCCAAAGTCCAGCAGCGTCTTGCGCGGGCCATTGACCAGGCCGTCCGCCCCCAGCGGGTAGGCGTAGATTTTCATCGCGCCCTTTTTCGGCGCGGGGGCCGAGGGGTCGATGCGGTCGGTGCCGTTGTTGTGGTCGGCCACGTAGAGCGTCCGTTCATCGGGGCTCAGGGCGATGCCGTTCGGCTTCTCGACCTCGTGCGTCACTTCGACGACGCTGCCCTTGGTATCGAGGCGATAGACCGCCCGGTGTTCCAGCTCGCGCGGCTCATCGCCCAGGTAGCGCGGGTCGGTGAAGTAGATGCGGCCCTGGGAGTCGATGACCAGGTCGTTGGGCGCGTTGAACTTCTTGCCCTGGATGCGGTCGGCCAGCACTTCGCGCTGGCCGGTCTTCACGTCCCAGCGCGCCACGGCCCGCCCGCCGAAGTCCGAACCCTCGCAGGCGACCAGCCGGCCCTGGGCGTCGAATTGCAGGCCGTTCGCCTTCTTGCTGTCGTCCGTGAAGACCGTGGTCTTCCGGGTCTTCGGATCGAAGCGCAAAATCATGCCTTTGTCCTTGCCCACCGGAATATCGCTGAAATAGATGCTGCCGTCCGGCGCGACGGCCGGCCCTTCGGTCAGGCCGCCCGCGATCGCGGCCGAGCGGGTGAACAGCAGTTCGAGCTTCGCGTCCGGGGCCACGATCTTGTCGCCGGTCGGCTTCGGCGGTTCGGCCGCTGCCACGGACGCCGACGCGATCCCGCAGCACAGAACCAGGAGCAGGCCACGCATGACGACCTCCAGGGTGGGGAGAGTGCAGGCCGCCGACCACCGCTCCCACGCGATGGTTCGGCAAGTCGTCCCGTGTTGTATGGCGGCGGGCCGGTTCGTCAATGCGCTCGCGGGGACGCAAGCGGCGACGTTAGCCCGCATTTCTCACCAGAATAAGGAACCGGCTTGCTTCCGGAGCGTCAAGTGATTGTAGCCGCAGTCACTTGCGTTTCCTGGAAGGAGCAAGCCGGTCATGACACAGTGTAGCAGCCCGCCGTTGACTTTTCACG
>JAEUIF010000158.1 GCA_016795185.1 Planctomycetia bacterium
AACCGGCCGGGCCGGTTCTACGAAACACCGGAAGCACTGATCGTCTACCTGGACCCGTTTGCGGGGCAAGATGCCTTGGTGCCCGTGATCGATGCGCTGAATGCCCGGCACCATCGTTTGCCCTGGTTAGAGAACCGTCGCTTGGTGCTGTCGTTGACGCCGACCGGTCAAGCCCGGCCGGGACCGTAGCGTGTCATTGTTAATCGTTAGAGGCCGAAAAACCGTTTGGTGCTAGCAACCATCTGCTCTTGCAGGTCAACTGCCAGGCGAACGCAGACGGAGAGAAGATAGATGTGGAGGAACAGCGTCGCTGCTACCGTGGCGGCGCCGCCTTTCCGGGGCAGGAAGCCACGCTTGTTGCTGGCTTTGGCCCGAATCATGGTTCGGGTCCGCTTCCACAGGAAATCCGGCAGGAGGTCTTCGAGCGCAGTCAGCCCCCGGACGTTCGTTTTCTTGTCGTTGACAAGCCAGGCCTCGACGACGGCCAGGAACATGGCCTCGGTCCAGAGCCAGGACACATCCTGCTCAGCGGTTGGCGTCAAGAACGGCATCAGGGCGCTGGTCGTCTGCCGCAAGTCGCTGTTCATCGAGGTCAGAAACCGCGTCGCGATTGTGCTCATCTTGCTCCTCCTGGGTGAAAGTGATGTTGATGCCCGCGGAATCCAGGTGTGGCCGCAGCGCTCAAGCTGCGGCCGCAAAGTTGCGGGTTCTGCAAGTGTTTAGTGGGGTTCCGGGCGGCCGGGGCTTGGGCCCGACTCTTCGAGAAAGCGCCGGGCGTGTTCGAGTGATTTCGGCCAACCCCGCAGCGCTGTCTCGATCTGCTGCCGCTGCGTTTCCGGCCGGGTGTGCGTGTAGTTGGCGGTCATCCCCAGGCCGGTCCCGGTGGTTGGCCGGTAACCCAGGGTGATCTGGCGGATGAGGGGATCGACGTTGGCATCCTACAGCAGCGTGGCGAACGAATGCCGCCACGACTTCGGACAGGAGGCGCGAGGCAAACCGATGGCCTTCATGACACGGACGAACGAGCAGCGGACGGCATCGGCCTTGATAGCGCCGGCGTCCCGCCAGACCGTGCAGGCGATCCGCAGGACTTCATGCCGGCTGGGGGGCACCTCGGCCGCCGCCTGCCGCTCAACGCAGACCCGCTCCAGCGCAGCGAGATCGCCGACGAGTTTGGGCGGGACATTGGGCGTGAACCGTTCGCGGAGGAAGACTGGTCCGGCGGCGCGCGACCCGATAACGTGCCGGAACACGGCCACGACTTCGGGAAGCAGCGGCACCACCCGTTCGCTGCCGGTCTTGATTCGCCAAGCGAGGCCGGGCTTGTTACGCACGTACAGCCAGCCGCCCGCCAAGTCCAGCTCCTCAATCAGGAGGTGGGTGAGTTCCCCGACCCGCAGACCGGTCTTGGCGAGGACGAAGTGGATCGGAAACGCCGAGCGGGATGTGGCTCGGAAGAATGTCAGTTCCGTGTCGGCCGTGAAGACGAAGATGGGCTTGGCGTCCTCGATCTTGAGGTGGTCGAGCGGCAGAGCTGCGAACGGGTTGCCGGCGTAGGGAGGAAGGTGCCGCTGCTTGAAGGCGTAAGTGAACATCGCCCGGCAGGTTTCGAGGATGAAGCGCACCCCCTTGTCGCGCAGCTTCCGCTTGGCCGAATGGGCGTGGCCGTTGGGCGCAACGTCGATGCGCCGCAGATAGGCGGCAAAGGCTTCCGGCCGGATCGCATGGGCTGGAGGCGACTGCCCGTGCTGGAGGGCGAAGGTTTCGAGGTGCTGGGTGGCGGCGCGGTAGCGCTGGACGGTGCCCAGGGAGGACTTCAGGACATGCTCGTGGTACTCCAGGAACTGCTGGCGCAATTCCGGGATCGTGATCGACGTGAAGGCCAGCAAGGTCGGTGAGCCCGTAGACAGTTGGGCGTTGACCTGGGCCGCGAGTTGCTCGGCCTCGCCGCGAGCCTCGGCGGCCGTGCAACGGACCGGGCGGCCGTGCTCGCGGTAATAGAACCACCAGGCACCGTGATGGAAGTAGACGGTGACCCGCCCGACGCGAAATCGCGTCGGCTGCCGACGTTTTCGACGAGCCATGCGGAGCGCCCCCGTGCGCACTTTGTGCACCAGAAGGCATCCGCCAGGAGGATTTGAGAGGCGTAAACTAAATCAGATTAGCAGCTTACGCCAATGGACGGAAAGTAAAAGCGGAGAGAGGGGGGGATTCTCTGACGGCTGACCTGCTGCCGATTCTCAGTTGCAGCAACTGCATGAATAATAGCTGTTTTCAACGGAGCGTCAACTGAACCGCGAGTCCGCTGTAGTGATACTTCGGGCAAATCAACGCCACAAAACTGCCACAAACTTCGCATCGCTGATCGTCTTGTGGCCTTTGTCACGATCGTGAAGTGGACTGGAATTCTTTTTCATGTCGCACTGGCCGGCGGAATCTGCATCTCCTGATAACCGCCCTCGTGGCCTCGCAGCCAGCCTACCAACTTCACCCGCCAGGACTCGTCGCCAATGAGCAGCCAATTACTACGCCGTGCTTGCCCTGAATTTCGCCAGTGGACACGCCGCGACCTGCTCCACACGGGCCTGCTCGGCACCGTCGGCCTGACGTTGCCGAACCTGCTTCGGCTGGAAAGCCGGGCGGTGGCCGCAGGCACGTCGGTAGATCACGGAAAGTCGGTCATTCTCCTGTGGATGCGCGGCGGCCCCAGCCAGCACGACATGTGGGACCCCAAGCCGGAGGCTCCGGCCGAGATTCGCGGTGAGTTCCGGCCCATTCCTACGAGCGTACCGGGCATTCAGCTCACCGAACTGCTGCTGCTCAGCGCACGGCTCATGGACCGCTGGTCGATCATTCGCAGCCTGGCGCATCGGCCCGAGGACGGCAACGTGGGCCACTCGACCGGCGACCAGATCTGCTTCACCGGCTACCCGCACGCGGGCAATCCCGACCTGAACACGATGCCCAGCTGCGCGGCTTACGTGGTCAAGCAGAAGCAGCACCTCGACCCGGTCTTGCCCGTCTCGGTGGTGATTCCCCGGCACGTGCCGGGCACCGGTGCCGCCTGGCTGGGGCGCGGCTGCGATCCCTTCGAGACGGTGGCGGACCCGGCGACCGACAGCTCCTTCCGCATCCCGAACCTGCTGCGCAACCATGCCATCTCGGCCCCACAGCAGGACGAGCGGCGCCGGCTGCTGGAGAGCGTGGATCGGCTCGACCTGGGGGAAACCGGGCAGGTGCTGACTCGCTACCAGGCCCAGGCCCTGGAGATCCTCCAGAGCGATCGCTGCCGGGTCGCCTTCGACCTGGAGCGCGAGCCCGCCGCCCTGCGCGAGCGGTATGGGTTGATGCCGGCCTTCTCGCCCAACGATCCGGAGCGGTGCGGCGCGCCGAACTGGGCGCAGCGCATGCTCCTGGCCCGGCGCCTGGTCGAGGCCGGCGTCCGTCTGGTGACAGTGGACCTCCGCTGGTGGGACTTCCACAAGGAGGGATTCGACTCGCAGCGGCGTGGATTCCTGCCGCGCTGGGACCGGGCCTTCTCGGCGCTGATCGAGGACCTGGAGCAGCGCGGCCTGCTGGCATCGACGCTGGTGGTGGCCTGGGGCGAGATCGGCCGGACGCCGCACGTCAACAAGCAGGCGGGCCGCGACCACTGGCCGTACGTGATGAGTGCCGCAGTTGCCGGCGGCGGCACGCAGGGGGGCCGGGTGGTCGGCTCCTCCGATGCCAGGGGGGCGTACCCGAAGGACAACCGCAAGTTCCCGCACGATGTCCTGGCCACGATCTATCGCCACCTGGGGATCGACACGCAGGTCAACTACACCGACCCCCGCGGCCGGCCGCACCCCGTGCTGCCGCAGGGCACCGCGATCGAGGACCTGTTCTGATCGCGAGTCGGAACAGGTCCGGACGGCAGGCAACACGCTCAGTAGCGTCGAGGCCGCATCCAATTCGTGAAGGAGAGCGCATCATGTTCCGGTTGCCGGATCGCCGTCAGTTCATGGGAGCCGCCGGGGCAGCCGGCCTGACGCTCAGCTACACTGGCCACGGCAGGGCAGCCCGCGCGGGCGAAAAGCTTGTCGTCGGCATCATGGGCACGGGAAACCGGGGTCTGGAGCTGAGCAGGCTCTTTGCCGGGCAGAAGGGTGTCGAGGTGGCCTACGTCTGCGACGTGGACCGCACGCGCGCGGACCGGGCCACCGAGGAGGTGGTCAAGGTCGCCGATGGGCAACGCCCCAGACCCATCGGCGACTTCCGCCGCATCCTGGACGACCGGGCCGTGGACATTCTCGTCGTGGCGGCCTGCAACCACTGGCATGCCCCTGCCGCGATCCTGGCCTGCGCTGCCGGCAAGCACGTCTATGTCGAGAAGCCGTGCAGCCACAACCCGCGCGAGGGCGAACTGATGGTGGCGGCAGCCCGCAAGCACAACAAACGGGTGCAGATGGGCAACCAGCGCCGCAGCTGGGCGGTGGAGGCCGAAGGCATTCAGAAGGTGCGCGAGGGCGCCATCGGCCGGGCCTACCTGGCCGAGGCTTTCTATACCAACCTGCGCCCTTCCATCGGCAAGGGTACTACCACCACACCTCCCGCGACGATTGACTACGACTTGTGGCAGGGACCGGTGCCGCGGCGGCCCTTCCGCTCGAACTACCTGCACTACAACTGGCACTGGTTCTGGCACTGGGGCAACGGCGAACTGGGCAATAACGGCGTCCACTCCATTGACCTGTGCCGCTGGGGACTGGGCGTCGAGTACCCCATCCAGGTCAGCTCAACCGGCGGCCGGTTCCGCCACGACGACGACCAGGAAACCCCCGACACGAGCACGGCAACGTTCCAGTTCGAGGGCGGCAAGGCCATTACCTGGACCGGCCTGAGCTGCAACCGCCGGCCCGGCGGCAGGGCGGCCGACGTGATCTTCCATGGCGCGCACGGCAGCCTGGCGCTCGGCGACGGCAGCTACACCCTCTACGACGAGAAGGGGAGGGAGATCTCGCACCGGGCCGGCATGCGCGACGATTCCGCCCACGTCCTCAACTTCCTCGAAGCCATCCGTACGGGGGCAAGGCTCAACAGCGATATCGAGGAAGGACACAAGAGCACGCTCCTCTGCCACCTGGGCAACATCTCCTACCGCACACGACGATTGCTTCGCTGTAATCCGAAGGACGGCAGCATCATCGACGACCGGGAGGCCCAGGCGCTGTGGAAGCGGGAATACGAAAAGGGGTGGCAGGAGCGGCTGGAGCTAGCCGCACGCGGTTCGTGATTTCTCGAGGTCATCTTCATGAGTCAGCAGAATCAGCCAACGCGACGTTCGTTCCTCAAGACATCGGGCCTTGGGATTGCCGGTCTGGCGGTGCCGGCTGCCTGGGCCTTCGGTGCCAGCGAAGCCATCCGGGTCGGCTGCATCGGCACGGGCGGCCGCTGCCGGGCTCTGATGAAATCGCTCGGCCAGATCGAGAATGTGCGCATCACGGGCATCTGCGACGCCTATGATGCCCACCTGGACCTGGCCCGGCCCCTGGCCGATCCGAAGGCGCTCGCTACCAGGAGCTACCGGGAGATCCTGGAGCGCAAGGACATCGATGCCGTGCTGATCGGCACTCCCGACCACTGGCACGTGCCCATGACGGTGGAGGCCTGCGCGGCCGGCAAGGACGTCTACGTCGAGAAGCCGCTCACGCATTCGCTGGACGAGGGCAAGGTAGTGATCGAGGCCCAGGACCGGCACAAGCGAATCGTCCAGGTGGGAACTCAACAGCGGAGCATGCCCCAGTTCGAGAAGGCCCGGGAATTACTGCGTGCCGGCCGCCTCGGCAAGATTCACAAGGTCCACCTGACCTGGAATCGGAACACGGATCGAGTCCGCAAAAACGCCCCCCGTATTGACCCAAAAAACGTGGACTGGAAGGCCTTCCTGGGCAACGCCCCGGAACAGCCGTTTGACGAATATCGCTTGCGCAACTGGCGCTGGTTCTGGGATTTTGGCGGCGGCATCTTCACCGACCTCATGGTCCACTTCATTGACGTCGTCCACTGGTTCCTGGAGACAGAGCATCCCCTCCAGGCCGCCAGCATCGGCCAGCATGTCCTTGCAAAGGACATCTGGCAAACGCCCGACACGGTGCAGACCCTGTTGACCTACCCCAACGACCTCCAGGTCCACTTCGAGGGGAACTTCTGCAATGCTCGCAGCGGGGCGATGCTGGAGTTCCTGGGAGCCGACGCGACCCTGTACCTGGACCGCGGCTGCTACCAGATCTTCCCCGAGCGCAACAAGGGTGAGCCCGAGGAATGGGTGCTGGGGACCAACCTGAAGCGGGGGCTTGATTTCTACGACAAGCCGGACGGCGAGTACCTCCACCTGAAAAACTGGATTGACTGCATTCGCAGCCGGCGGAAGCCGAGTGCTCCCGCCGAGGCCGGCGTCAGCGCCGCGGCTGCGGCGCACCTGGCGAATCAGGCCTTGCGTACGGGGCAGGTGGTCCGGTGGCAGTCCTGATCACCGTGTACAATCCAAAGGACGGCAGCTAGTCGCGGGCCGGTAGGCCCGGGCATTTCGCCAGCCGTGCTGTTCGATCTGGAGACCTTCCTTGGTAGGCCGAGTCTTCAAGCGGTACCTTGCCGGCGCGGGCCTGGTCCTCGCCCTGTTCATCGTTCCGTCCGCGCGCGGGGCCGACAGGGCGGTCGAGGCGAAGCAGGGCATGGTCGTGTCCGTCTCGCCGCCTGGTACGGACGTGGGCTTGCAGGTGCTCAAGCAGGGGGGCAACGCCGTCGATGCGGCCGTGGCGACTGCGTTTGCCCTGGCGGTGACCTGGCCGGAGGCGGGGAACATCGGCGGCGGCGGCTTCATGCTCGTCTATCCCGGCGGCAAGGTTGATCCGGTGCTCATCGACTACCGTGAGACCGCCCCTGGCGCAGCGACCCGGGAGATGTTTCCCAAAGACTTCAACGGCTACGGCTGCACGGCAGTAGGTGTGCCGGGCACCGTGCGCGGCATGGCCCTGGCGCACGAGAAGTTCGGCAAGCTGCCCTGGAAGGCGCTGGTCATGCCGGCCGTGCAGCTGGCCGAGGAAGGCTTCCTGCTCGATGCGGCGACGGCGGCATCGCTGAACAAGGTCGTGACCTCGGCCCGCGACTTTCCAGAGCTCCAGCGCGTCTTTGGCAAGGACGGCGGCAAGGAGGTGTGGCGCAGCGGCGACCGGCTCGTGCAGAAGGATCTGGGGAAGACGCTGCGTCTCATCGCCGAGCAGGGGCCGGATGCGTTTTACAAGGGGGCCATCGCCGAGCAATTCGTGGCCGAGATGAAGGCCGGCAGCGGCCTGATTACCCGGGAAGATCTGGCCGGCTACCGGGCCCACGCCCGCGTGCCCATCCGCGGCACCTACCGCGGCCTGGATATCTACGCCCCGCCGCCGCCCAGTTCGGGGGGCATCGGTCTGGTGCAGATGCTCAACGTCCTCGAAAACTTCGACCTGAAGAAGCAGGGCCGCGGGTCGCCCGAAACCCTGCACCTCATGATCGAAACCATGCGCCGCGCCTACTGCGACCGCGCCCGTCACCTGGGCGATTCAGACTTCGTCAAGATCCCGGCACATCTGACCACCAAGGAATATGCCAGGGAGCTGGCCCGGAGCATCGACCTGAAGAAGGCCACGCCCAGCGAAACCCTGGCACGCGACATCCCGCTCAGCGACGAGAGCGACAGCACCACGCACTTCTCGGTGGTGGACCGGGACGGCATGGCGGTGTCCAACACCTACACGCTGGAGCACAGCTATGGCGCGCGTGTGGTGGTCCGCGGCGCCGGATTCTTGCTGAACAACGAGATGATGGACTTCAACCGCAGGCCCGGCGTCACCACCCGCAGCGGCATCATCGGCACGGCGCCGAACCTGATCGCCCCCGGCAAGCGCATGCTCAGTTCACAGACGCCCACCGTGGTGGCTCGCGACGGCAAGGCGGTGCTGGTCACGGGCAGCCCTGGCGGCCGGACCATCATCAACACGGTGCTGTGCGTCGTCGTCAACGTGGTCGATTTCGACATGGACATCCAGGCCGCCGTCGATGCGCCGCGCCTGCACCAGCAGTGGTTCCCGGACCAGGCACGCTTCGAGGGCAACACGGCCCAGCCGGAGCTTGTGGAGAAGCTGCGGTCCATGGGGCACACCATCGTCGGCAGCCGCCAGGGGGACGCGCACTCGATCTGGATCGACCCGCGAACCGGCCGCTTTCACGGTGCTGCGGACCGGCGGATCAGCGGCAAGGCGGCCGGGTACTGAGGAGCGGCCAGGATCAGCGTGGCCAGGGCTCCCGGTAGCTGCGTCCCCGCGGCACACGCGGGCCGCTGATTCCGGCGGAACTTCCCAGGTTCCAGGAACTGAGGACCGACATTCTGCTCTGGTACAGGTCACTACCCACCGCCAGCAACGAACCATCCGGCTTCACTCCGAGGACGGCGTGCCGGCCACAGCCGACCGCCACCACTCCCCTCCACTTCGCCACCTCAGCGGGGGCCAGCTTCTCGTCGCCCGAGTAGAGGACCGTGCTGTCGGCCCGCAGGCCCACGACCTGCCAGTGGGTGGCGTCGATGTCGATGACGTTGCTCCAGTCGCCGACCCGGATCGGGGTTTCCGCGTGGTTTCGTTTCTGCGCATCCGTGCTCGGCCGGCAGTCGGTGACGACGACCGTACCGTTGGACCGGAGGCCCAGCGTGTGATGTCCGGTGGTGGCAACCGTGATGATGTCGCGCCAGTGCGCCACCTCGCACTGTCCCTCGCTATTGAGGCCGACCGCCGCGCACGTGCCGTCCTTGCGGACCACGATGGTGAAGAGCGATCCGGCGCTGATGGCCACGATGTCCTTCCACCCGGAGACCTTGGCCGCGTCCGCTGAAGTCAGGTTGATGCCGGCCTGAAGAATCGTCCCGTCGGCCTTGAGGCCCACCGTGTGGCTGTAGCCGGCCGAGACGGCCACGATATCCCGCCAGCCCTGTACCGCCAGCGCCGGTGAATTCCTGTTGGGACCGACGGCCACGCAGGTGCCGTCGCGGCGCAGGCCGACCACGTGGTCGTAGCCCGCCTCAACCTGGATCAGGTCGTTCCAGCCCTTGACATCGACAGCAAGTGCATTGTTCAGGTAGAGACACGTACCATCGACCCGCAAGGCCGCGATGTTGTCGGAATTGCCCGCGGTGATGATCGGCCGCGCCGAAAAGGGGCCGGCTCCGGGGCCAGTAACGCCCCCCGGAGTTCCGCCCGGCTTGCGCGCGGGAAGGCCGCCAAGCAGCAACAAGAGAACCAGGACAAGCATCCCGGCGCCCGTGAACCCCAGCCAGCGGCGACGCGCAAGGAGTTTCCGCAGCTTTCGGAACCTCAATCCTGTCGAGGTTTCCAGGCCGGCGAACGGCGCCAGGGCTTCCGCGAGCTCGCCCGGCGTCTGGTAGCGGTCGTCCGGGCGCTTGGCCAGCATCTTGCCGATCACGGCGATGAGTGCAGGCGGCACCTCGGGCCGCAGCTTGCGGATGTCCAGGGGCGCGGCCTGCTGGTGGCGCAACAGTTTTTGGGCCAGCGTGCCGCCGGGGAACGGCGGCTGCCCCGTCAGCAGGAAACAGAGGGAACAGCCCAAGCTGTAAATGTCGGCGCGGATGTCGGCCGTGTGGAAGTCCAGCGCCTGTTCCGGCGCCATGTAGTCGGGCGTGCCCATCATCACCGAGCCGATCGGCGTCATGACCCGAGTGGCAATGGCATCGGCGGCCAGGGGGGAACCCGGCGCCTTGGCCGGCTCGCGCAGCCGGGCCAGGCCCAGATCGAGGATCTTCACCACGCCGCCCGGCCGCGCTCCCTGAGCCGCCGTCACCAGGAGGTTGGGCGGCTTGATGTCGCGGTGGATGAGCCCCTTCTCATGCACATAGGCCAGGCCGCGCGCCGCCTGTACGATGTAGTCGCATGCCAGCCCCACGGGCAGCCGACCCGACTTGCGTACCACATTGTCGAGGTCGGTTCCCTCGACGAACTCCATGGCCAGGAAGTGGGTCTGGCCAATGGGACCGGCATCATAGGCGTGGACGATGTTCGGGTGCGTCAGCTGCCCCAGGACCTGCACCTCGCGATAGAAGCGGCCCAGGACCTCGGCATCGCGGATCAGCTCGGGCCGGATCAGCTTCACCGCTGCGGTGCGATCCAGCTGCCGGTGTCGGGCCTTGAACACCTTGCCCGTGCCTCCCTCGCCCAGTCGCTCGAGCACGCGGTAGGGGCCGAGCACCAGTTCCTCGGCGTGCCCGCGGAAGATCTCGTTGAGCTGGTACGGCGTCAGCCAGCCCAGGCGCAGCAGTTCTCGCGCCAGGGCACGCGGGTCGGTGAGCTGGCGCTGTAGCTTCGGCACGGCTTCATTCAGGGTTTTCTGATCCAGCAGCTCATGCCGGCGCAGCAGCTCCACCAGGGCGGTGACCGAACCAGGGGGGGCGGCTGGTGGCATCTTCACCTCGCTGGGGGGTGGTGGAACCGCCACCGGTTGGGGGCGCGGAGCAAACTCGCGGGCCAGCTTCCCGTCCAGCCGGGCCAGATGGCTGCGCAGTGCCTGCCCAAGCTGGGGGAACTGCGCTGCATACTCGCCATGATCGGGGCGCCGGTCCCAGTGGCAGCGGACCTCGTACTCCTCGCCGACCAGCTCGATCAGTTCACGAGTCTCTTGCCGCAGATCGGGGAAGCGTTGCAAGTAATCCACGATGCGCGGCGGCGGAACCGTGGACCGTTTTTCCGGCCGCCAGCGGTAGTCGAGTTCGATCCTGATCAGCTCGGCGAGCACGGTCCGCCGATCCGCAGGTGCGAAAACGGCCGGAAGTTGCTTCAGGAAATCCTCGATTCGCGGCGCCCCGCCGCCGGCCAGTGTCAGCTCGAACTGCTCCAGCAGTGCCTCGTCGTCCGTGGCCTGATGAACGGGGCTTGGATGGGCGGCGTCGTGAGCCATGACAGGGTCCCTGCTCAGGACTCGATCTGGAGGAGCTGCTCCCGCGCCTGGTTCCGGACGTGTTCGAGGATGCGGCAAACGGTACGACGGCACCGCTGGGTCTGCACGGCAATCTCGTCGAGGTTATGCCCCTGGAGACGCAGTTCCACCATGCGCCGCTGCAGCGGATTGAGCTGGCGCATGACCTGCTCCACCTGATCCACCAAGGCCAGCGCCTCGACCGGAGACGGCTCTTGCGTCAGCACCTCGGCCGGTAAGGTGAAGACGCCGTCCGGGTTCTCAAAATTCTGCTCCTTGCGCATGCTGCGTTTCTGCGCCGAATGTTGCTGCACCTGCCGGCGCAGCTTGCGCAGGGTGATGGTGGCCAGGAGTCCCCAGAGGTCGGCTCCCTGCCGCACCTCCAGCTGCCCCGCACTGGCTCCGGAGAAAAAGCTCCGGTAGGCCGACTGCACGATATCCTCGGCGTCGATGCGTTTTGCCAGCTTGGCGGAAAGGCGGCTGCGTGCCAGGGCAATCAGCCGTCCCGTGTAGCGCCGGAAAACTTCCTCGGCGGCGGCGGCATCGCGGGCACGCAGCCGGGCTCCGAGATCGTTCGCCAACGAGTCGGCCATGAGTGGAATCCCAGGAAGCGACAGGTCGCCAACGCAGGGGAGGGAATCTCTCGAACAATGATAACCGCGCTGCCAGGCGAAGCAAGTGGACGGCAGCGGCGCGGCCGAGGATTCTCACGAATTCTTACATTTTCGTGTCGCACGTGTGCGGCCGATCTGCATCTACTTCCAGCCTTCCACCAAGGACCGGATCCCAGCCGGTCCGCACGCCTGCCAACCGACCCTCCGACAGGAGACTTCCATGTTGAAATTGCCTGGTAGCCATGCTGATCGCTCGTGCCGCCGCATCTCCCGTCGCGACTTCCTGGCCGTCGGCAGCCTGGGCATCGGCGGTCTGACCCTGGCTGACCTCTTCCGGCTTCGAGCCCAGGGCGCGGCCAGTCCGCGTGCGGCCCACAAGGCCGTCATCATGCTGTACTTGCAAGGCGGTCCCAGCCACATTGACATGTACGACCTGAAGCCGGATGCTCCCGCCGAGTACCGCGGCGAGTTCAAGCCGATCCAGACCAACGTCCCCGGCTTCGACATCTGCGAGCTGATGCCGCAACAGGCCAAGTGTGCCGACCGGCTGGCGTTGATCCGCAACATGCGTTTCCTGACCTTCGGTCATGAACCGATCGAGCTGTTCTGCGGCTACCACAGGGCCAAGAGCACCGATCCGCTGCCCAACCATCCGCACTTCGGCAGCGTCGTGAGCAAGGTGCGCGAGGCAAGCAGCACTGGCTTGCCGCCGTTCGTGGACTACATCGACAAGTCGGTATCGAACAGCGGCCCCGCCTTCCTGGGAGCGCGCTACCAGGGTTTCAAGCCCTTCTTCGGCAGCATGAACAACCTGACGCTGCGCGGCGACGTCACGCCGCAGCGCCTGGCCGACCGCAAGGTACTTCTGCAAACACTCGATGGCCTGAAGCGAAACCTGGACGACCATCGGGGATCCCTGGCCGGCGTCGATGCCTTCAATGCCCAGGCCCTGGAGTTGCTCGGCAGCACGCGGACGCGCGATGCCTTTGACGTCGGTCGAGAGTCCGAGAAAGTCCGGGTCCGGTACCCCAAGCTGGGGCAGCAGGTGCTCCTGGCCCGCCGCCTGGTCGAGGCCGGGGTCTCCGTGGTCACCGTGGGGCTGGCGGGCTACCGCTGGGACACGCACGACAACAATTTCGGCAGGCTGCGCGAGATCCTGCCCGAGGTGGACCAGTCCATCCACGCCCTAGTGACCGACCTGCACGAGCGCGGGCTTGAAAAGGACGTACTGGTCGTGCTCTGGGGGGAAATGGGCCGGTCACCCAAGGTGAGCAAGCCGCAGCCGTCGAGTATTCCTGGCCGGGACCACTGGCCGGAGGCCGGCTTCTGCCTGCTGGCCGGCGGCGGCCTGAAGATGGGCCAGGTCATCGGTGCCACCACGCCGCGCGGCGAGCGGTCGGTCGGCACACCCTACACGCCGCAGAATGTGCTGGCCACGGTGTACCACACGCTTGGCATCGACCCCGCCATGATGTTCTCCGATCAGTCCGGCCGGCCCGTGCCGCTGCTGGACGACCCGCAGCCGGTGGCGGAACTGGTCGGGTAGTTGCTGGACGACGTCCCACCCTCAATCCCTCCCTGGAGTGATTCTCATGACACGCCTCCTCTCTCTCGCCGTGGTTGCCATTGCCCTGGCGTGCACACTGGCTGTGCCATCGCCCGCAGAAGAACCGCAGGCGGCTGCATTGCGGCCGATCCTTGCCGGCGGCGACTCCTACAACATCCTCGCCCTTCCGACCAATGGTACCTGCCTGTCGCTCGACGAGAAGATCGCTCCGGTGGTCAAGGAATGGAAGGACCTGATCGCCGTGGACGCCGGCTACTACCACGTGATCGGCCTGAAACGGGATGGTACCTGCGTATCGACCATCAACGTGCCGGGCATGAAGGAAGGAACAAAGTATGCCTGGACGAACGTCAGCAGCTGGAAGGACATCGTGGCTGTGTCCGGAGGCCACCGGCACTCGGTCGGCCTCCGGGCCGACGGCACCGTGGTCACCGCCGGGGTGAATCCCGTCGATGCGAAGAAAATCGGTCAGTGGACCGACATCGTCGCCGTCAGCGCCGGTGTCAATTTCACGGTCGGCGTCAAGCGCGACGGCACCTGCGTGGCCGTCGGCACCAACGAGCAAGGCCAGTGCGAGGTCGCGGACTGGAAGGACATCGTCGCGGTCGCCGCGGGCGGCAATCACACCATCGGCCTCAAATCGAACGGCACGGTGGTGGCCACCGTCTGCACGCCCACCACTCCGGCGCAGCGGGAAGTCAACGAGCGGGCCCCCGTGAAGGTGGACGGCTGGACCAACGTGATCGACATCGATGCCAGCAACTGGCATTACGTTGGTCTGCGGGCCGACGGTACGATCTTTTACGTGTGCAAGTACATCCCGCAGGGAGAGATCAAGTGGACCGATATCGTCGCCATCGGCTGCGGCGAGACGACGGTGTTCGGCATGAAGTCGGATGGGTCGGTCATGGCCACGGGCAAGTACATCAACAAGACCACGTCGCCCGTCATTGGCCGCTGGAACCTGGGTACGGTGTCCACGGTCAAGGTGCCGCGGGTGCCCAAGGGCCGCAGCTACAAGGAACCCTGGCCGCCGGCCGGGAAGGGTGCCGCCGCCAGCGCCCAGTGAGTGCTGCCAGATCATCACGCCTTTCATCCGCCCGCCGGGTCGTCGGTGGCAGGTTCGGCCCGGTGGGCGGATTTTCTTCGCTGATTTCCTGCCTCACTCGTCTGTTCCCTTTGCATCCACCAGTGCAGTTTACATCGACTTCCCGAATGCGGATTTACCTGTCAGGGAGCCTGCCATGTTGACTCTTTCGTACGGGGACCGTTCGGCTCGCGGGATGCTGTCGCGCCGCGGGTTTCTCCAGGTCGGCTCGCTGGGCCTGGGTGGATTGACCTTGGCCGAGCTTCTCCGGCTGCGGGCGCAGGGCAAGCAACCAGCCACTCCGAAATCCGTCATCCTCATTTTCCTGGCGGGCGGCCCCAGCCACATCGACATGTACGACATGAAGCCGGACGCCCCGGCCGAGTATCGCGGCGAGTTCAAGCCGATTGATACCAACGTGCCGGGCATCAATGTCTGCGAGTTGATGCCGATGCAGGCCCGCATCGCGGACAAGCTGGCCATCGTCCGCACGGTGCAGATGCGCACTGGCCTGCACAACGATCTGGAGCCGCTCAGCGGCCACCTCTACGCCGATCCCGAGAGTCCGTTGCCGCCGATTGCCTCGGGCCCGCCGCGCCCCTCCTTCGGGTCGGTGGTCAGTTACGTGCGCGGCAGGGGGCAGGAACTGCCCGCATACGTGAGCCTGCTGGGCAATCGGCCGGCTGCCGGAGAGACCCCTGCTTTCCTGGGAGCCGCCCATCGGGCCTTTGTGCCGCGCGGCCCCGATCTGGCCAATCTCAGCCTGGCCAAGGGCTTCTCGGCGGACCGACTGGCAGATCGGCGCCAGCTTCTGGGCGAACTCGACACGCTCCGGCGCGACCTGGACACGCGCGGTGAGGCGGCCGGCATGGATGCCTTCACCGCCCAGGCCCTGGACCTCATCACGTCGCCGCGCACGCGCGAGGCCTTCGATGTGAGCAAGGAGTCCGTGAAAACCCGGGAAAGATACGGCGCCACCGCTGGCGGCCAGCGCCTGCCGGGCGGTGCCGGACAGTTCCTCCGGGCCCGCCGTCTGGTCGAGGCCGGCGTCTCGGTGGTGACGGTGGGCCACGGCGGCGTGCAGTGGGATACTCACAGCCGGAACTTCACCACCCTGCGCGAGCTGCTGCCTCCCCTGGATGCCTCCCTGCATGCCCTGGTCACCGACCTGCACGAGCGCGGCCTGGACAAGGATGTCGCGGTGCTGATGTGGGGAGAATTCGGCCGTACTCCTCGGATCAACGCCAACGCCGGCCGGGACCATCATGGCGCCGTCAGCTTCGCGCTGTTTGCCGGCGGCGGGCTGCGCATGGGCCAGACCGTGGGCGCCACCGATGCCCGCGCCGAGCGGCCTCGGACCAGACCGTTTTCTGCCCAGAACGTGTTCGCTACCCTGTATCACGTCCTCGGCATCGATCCGGCGCAGACCGTCCCGGACCACAACGGCCGGCCTGTGCATCTGCTCGATGAGCGCGAGCCGATTGCGGAACTGGTGTAGGTGAATGGACGGCGATCAAGGCGTCCCTTCTCGCTCCAGCTCTTCCACATCGATGGTGGACGGCTCTGTACCTGGCAGCCCGCGCTTCACCGAGGCCAGGTCCTTGAAGCCGCTGCCGGTAACCATGCAGACCACGACAGCGTCGGCCGGGAGCTTTTCCATCGCCCGATGCCGCATTGCCCCGGCCAGCGCTGCTGCCCCGGCTGGTTCGCAAAAGATACCCTCCTCAAGTGCCAGCCGGCGCTGCGCCTCCCAGATGTCGGCGTCGCTCACCAGGTGGCCGGTGCCCCCTGACGTCCGGCACGCTTCCAGCGCTACCTGGCCGTCGATGATGCTCGGCACCTGCAACCCGCTGATGAGTGTGGTGCAGGCGACCGGCACCGCCCGTGCCTCGCCGCGCTCCAAGGGGCCGGCCACCGTGGCATTCCCCTCCGGCTGGACACACTCGATGCGCGGCCCCTGCGCCAGACGACTTTTCCGGACCAGGTCGGCAAAGCCGAGCGCCAGTCCCAGGGCCAGGCCGCCACTACCGGCCGGAGCGAAGACGTGTGTCGCTCCCGGCAATTGCTCGCCCAGCTCGTAGGCTGTGGTCTTGAGTCCGCTCATGCCGTCCCGGCATTCGCGGAAGGCGCTGATCTGGAAGGCGGTGTTGCCGCGGGCGCCGCGCCGCCGCAGGGCGGCCAGGACGCGGCCGTCGATCTCCGGGCCCTGGCCGAAACCGCGGACGCGCCGCACCACGGCCCCATGCGCCTGCGCCTGGAGTAGCTTGTCCGCGGGCGCCCCCTCGACCACGGCGATCTCGCAGCGCACGCCCGCAGCGGCACAGTAGGCCGCCAGGGCGGCACCGGTGTTGCCGCTCGAGGTCGCCAGGCAGACGCGTTTCCCCTGGGCGGCCATCAGCGACACGGCCAGGGCGGCAAAGCGGTCCTTGTACGAACCGCTAGGATTGGTCGTCTCGAGCTTGAAGTACAGGGCGGCGATGCCGGCACGCGGGCCGATCGACCGCGACTTCAACAGCGGCGTGTTGCCCTCACCGAGGGTAAGACGGCAGGACTCCGGCACCGGCGGCAACCAGTCGGCCCATCTCCAGATGCTCATGTTCGACCTCGGTCGTACCCCTCACGATGCGGAGGCTGCGGGCGCAAGCGTCTCCGTGGCCCCGATTTCCTTGTGGGCATCGAGCGTGCTTCCGAACGCGGCCCGCTGCCCGTCGCTGCCAGGTTCCTCCGCGGGCTCGATGGCCTGCCGGGCATCGATCAGAAAGCCCGCCATGCCGGCACAGGCGAAGGCTGCGGCACAGGCCACGAAGAGCCCTTCCCAGCCGCCGAACGTGCGAACCTGCGATAGCAGCGGGGTGGAGAGTGCCGCTCCAAGGTTGCCCCACATGTTCCCCCAGCCCAGCACCGTGCCCACGTGCTGGCGCGAGATGTCCTGCGTCAGTGCCCAGATTGCAGGGCTGGCCATGTCAGTGGCGATGGCCACCAGGGCCAGACAAGCCGTGGCCGTCCAGGCGCTCGGTGCCCCGGCACAGGCCAGGAATGCCACGGTTCCCAGCAGCGGCAAGGTCCCCAGCGGCAGGGCCCGGCCCCAGCGACGGCCCAGCCGGTGCGTCAGCCGGTCGGTGAGCCAGCCGCCCAGGAGCACCAAGGTAGCGCCAGCCAGCAGCGGCATCATCGCCATCAGGCCGCGCTCCTCAATGGAGACGCCAAAGCGATCCTCCAGGAAGCTCGGCAGGCGGGTGATCAGGAATGCCCAGCCGAAGTTGATGCAGAACTGGCAGAAGGCCGAGAGCCAGAGCGTCCGGCTGCGAATCAACAGGGGCAGCGGATTCTGGCCGCGGATCGGCGGCTGTGCGTCCGGGACCAGTGCAGCCTCGGCCTGGTTGGCCCAGGGATGGACTGCCGCACGCTCGCGGACCACCAGCCAGAAGAGCACCGCCACCGACAGCCCCACTGCCGCGTAGATTAGGAATACCTTGCGCCAGCCGGCGGCATACAGTTGCCGCACGCTGCCGGGAGCCGCCGCTTCCAGTACCAGGCGGTTGAGACGTGCGGTTTCGCCGGCGCTTCGCTGGTTTACAGGCCTGCCCAGCAGGCGGCGGGCCTCGCGCGGCAGGCTGGCCCCGGAAAACTCCAGGCCGGCCGTCAGTTCCGGGTCGGCCAGGGCGCAATTGAGGGACGCAGCGACAGCCGCGGGTTCTAGACCTGTCGGGCAACCGCCTTCTGCTGCTACCATCTCGGCCAGGCCGGCCCGGACAGGAGGATCGAGCCGCGCCAGGAAACGTCGGGAGGCAGTGTCGGCATTGTCCGGACCGAGGGAGTCGGCTGCCAGTGCCCGGGCCAAACGCGGCAGGTCCAGCAGGTCCTCGGGAGCTAGCAGCGCCGACTGACCGCGCGGCAGCAGGGCCACCAGCAACACCGCGGTCGCCAGCGGCGTGGCGGCACCGCCGAGTCGGGCGCCCAGGCCGATGAAGCTGCTGGCCCGGCCGCGACCGTCGACGGGAATCCAGCGGCGCAGCAGTCCGGCCGCCGTCGGGTAGCCGCCGGCCTCGACCCCTCCCAGTGCCAGCCGGGCCAGCACCAGCCCCAGGAACGACTGGGCCGCGCCCATGAGCGCGGTACACAGGCCGCACGCCGTCAGGTAGAGCACCATCATCCGCCGGGCACCGAAACGATCGCTCAGCCAGCCGGCCGGCACCTGGCACAGGGCGTATGTCAGGAAGAAGGCGCTGAACGCCAGGTCCAGCTGGGTGTCGGTCAGGCTCAGGTCCACCTGCACCATGTTGCCGACAAAGGAGAGGCAGGCCCGGTCGAGGTAGAGGAGGACCGAGGCGGCCGCGCAACAGGCCACGACCAGGTAGCGTACCCGGGTCGGGTGATCCGGCCTGGCCGCCGAGGCAGGGAGTCGAGAATTCATGGGCGGGCTCCCTGCCAAGGATCGGTTTCCAGGATAACTGCCAGCATGTCTCCCTCGTTCACCCGGGGAAACGTGCGCAGTACCAGCACGAGCCCTTGCTGCCGGGCACGAACCGCCACCACTTGCTCTCCCAGGGCATCCGTCACGGTGCCCAGGACATCCTCCGGCCGGACCCTGTCGCCCAACTCGACTGCCGGCTCGAAGAATCCCGCCATCGGCGCCGGGTTGCACATCTGCATGTGCCCCGCCTCGGGCCGGTTGTCCTCGACCACGCACTCGACCCGGCATTCCGGCGAGGCACGGTCGATCATGCCGAGGCAGGCCATGACGTTCAGGCAGCCGGCCGTGTAGGCCTCGACCCCGGCACGGCTGCACGTCGCGGCACCGTGATACTCGGCATAGATGGCGGGCACCGAGGCATCCCGGGCTACCGACAGCGACCTTCCCTGCAAGCGCGGGTCGCCCCCCCAGATAATGGGCAGGTTGAACGCCCGGGCCATCTGCCGCTGCACGTTCAGGACCGCCGGGTCGGCGTGGACGACGTGGCCGGCAAACGGCAGCGACTTGTAGACCGTGCCGCCCGTGTGCAGGTCGATCAGGAAGTCGGCGGAGCGGATCAACTCCGCGGCGGCGTGCGCCACCCGCTGGGTGATCGACCCATCGGGCCGGCCGGGAAACGTACGGGCCAGGTCGAGGCCGTCCTCGGCTGTGCGCGTACCGCGCGCGAAGGCCGCCTCGTTGACCACGGGCACCATGGTCAGCCGACCACGCAACGTACGGGACCCGACCTGGCGCAGCAGCAGCCGCAGGGCCGCCATCGGCTCGAACTCATCGCCGTGCACGCCGCCCAGCAGGAGCAGGTGGGGCCCGGAGGCCTGGCCCACGATGGTTCGGGTGTGGAAAAGGGAATCCGTCATGACCAGGGAAGATGCAGAAACCGCCCGGAACCGCGACAGGGAAACGGACCCGTCGAACGAATGGCCCGCACGAGACCCGGCAGCGCTTTTTCATGTCTCATTCGACCCGGAAATCTGCATGTACGTGGAGAACCTGGGATCCCTGTGCTCTCGTTCCATCGAGGTGCTTCATGGCTGAGATCTCGCGGCGCCGTTTCCTGGAAGCCTCTGCTGCCGGCATGGCTGCGATGGGTGCAACCGACACCCTCGGCGCTCTGGCGGCTCGCGAAGCCGCGCCAGACGGGATCGACGGGATTCGACTGTGCCGATACGTGCCGGCGCCGCGGAACGCGCGACCAGAGGACCGTGCCCGGGCGGCCCTGTACCTCGAAGATCACCTGATTGACCTGCGCGGCCTGGCAGCGGCTACCAAGTTTCCCTTGCCGGAAGGTGCCGGGGACGATCTCCTCGACTATTTGCCTCCCAGTGGCATGGCCGCGAAAGCACTGGCGACTCTCGTGGAGCGCTACCAGGCCCTACCGGAGGCAGAGCGGCGCCGCCTCAAGCAGCCCGTATCCAGCGTCCGGCTCCTCGTGCCGATCCCCGAACCGAAGAAGGCCATTCTCCTGGCCGGCAATTACGCCGCCCACATCGTCGAGGGAGGCATGGAGGCGCCGGAACGCAAGGAAACTTTCCCCTACTTCTTCTGGAAGCCGCCGAGCACGACGCTCACCAACCACGGCGACCCGATCCGGATTCCAGCTGTCTCGCCCGACCACGTCGACTGGGAAATCGAGCTGGGAGTAGTCATCGGCAAGCAGTGCCGCAACGTTGCCGAGAAGGAAGCCCTGAACCACGTGGCCGGCTACTCCGTCTGCAATGACGTTTCCGACCGCAAGTTCACTCTCAACCCGCAGCGCAAGAAACGCGACATGGACGGCTTCTTTGACTGGCTGCACGGCAAGTGGCACGATACCTTCCTGCCGATGGGGCCGTGCATCCGCTCCGCGGCCAGCACCCCCGATCCCCAGAAGCTGGGCATGAAGTTGCGCGTCAACGGCAAGACGATGCAGGATGCCAGCACGGCGCAGATGATCTTCCCGGTGGCGGCCATCGTCTCGACGCTTTCCAGCTTCATGACCCTGGAGCCGGGCGATATCATCGTGACGGGTACGCCCGCTGGCGTCGGCGCCGGCCGCATTCCGCCCGTGTACCTCAAGAAGGGCGACGTGGTCGAGGCCGAGATCGAGGGCATCGGCATCCTGCGCAACCCGGTAGCGTAGCTAGAGGCAGCTCATGGCGAAAAACATCCGCGTCGGGCTGGTGATCGAGCCGGAGAGTGCCCACCGGGACGAGTACCTCCGGGGACTTGCCGAGACCGAGGAGGTCCAGTCGGTCGCCCTGGCGGACGCCACCGGCAAGATGGCTGATCGAGCCCGCGAACTGCTCGGCACGAAGCTGGACGGCGGCATCTTCAAGGATGTCGGCCAGATGCTCACCCGGGCCGCTCCCCAGATGGCCCTGATAACCCTGCCGGCCGTGGATGCCCCGCCAGCCATCGACGCCGCCCTGGAGGCGGGCTGTCACGTGCTGGCCGAGAAGCCCGCCTGCATCCGGGCCGAGGACTTCGCGCCGCTGGTGACGAAGGCCCAGCGCAAGCACCGTGAGCTGATGCTGGCCCTGGGCAACCGCCTGCACCCGCCCGTCCGGGAGGCCCGCAAGCTGATCCGGGACGGCATCCTGGGCAAGCTCTACGGCGTCAACCTGTACCTGATTGCCGACCAGACCCGGTTGAAGAACCCCGCCTATCACAAGCAGTGGTTTGCCTCCCGGGCCCGGGCCGGCGGCGGCCACCTGATCTGGCTGGGCATCCACTGGCTTGACCTGGTTCACCATTTCACGGGGCAGAGCACGAAGCAGGTGGCGGCGCTGACGGCCAACGTCGGGGGGCAGCCCATCGACGTGGAGGATTCCGCCGTCGTGGCCCTGCGCTTTGACGGCGGCATGCAGGGCACGCTGCAATCGGGCTACTACCTCGACCGGGGCTACCACTCGCACCTGATCCTCTGGGGCGAGCACGGCTGGCTGCGCCTCGCACTGTCCGACAATCACGCGCTGGAGTGGTACAGCAACCGAGGTCAGGACATGCCAGTCGTGAAGCGGATCGAGTACCCCCGGCAAGCCGGAGGGTACACGCCGCTGGTGCGGGCAGCGGTCCGTGCCGCCGCCGGCCTCGAACCGGCGCCGGTCACCGGCGCGGAGGGACTGCTCGTCCTGAAGGCAATCTTCGCGGCCTATCGCGCCGCCGCGACCGGCACGACGCAAACGGTCAGTTGACGCTTGCTCCCCGTCCAGGCTCCCCCATCACGAGAGACACAAGATGATCCCCTGGCACATCCGGCTCACCCTGGCAGCGCTGAGCCTCGCATTCTCCGGTTCCCTCCTCCCGGCAGGCGAGCGGCTCATCGTCTGCGGCGGCCCGGAGGTGTTCATCATCCCGGCCGACGCCGACAAGCTGACCGAGATGGACCGGCTCTGGCGCTGGCGTGCCGCAGACTCGCCCGAGATCCCGGCCGAGATGCACGCGCAGTTCCGCACCACCGACGAGTGTAAGCCGGCCGGCGATTCGATCCTCATCACCTCGTCGAGCGGCGGCGTCGCCCTGATCCGCCGCAAGGACCGGAAGTGTCTATTCTACACCTCGGCCCGGAATGCGCACAGTGCCTGCCTGGTGCCCGGGGAGCGGGTGGCCGTGGCCTCGAGCCACGGCGGCGACGAGCTACTCCTGTTCGACCTGGGCCGCTCCGGCGCCAAAGCTGCTCCGCTAACGCGCATGAAGCTGGACGGTGCGCACGGCGTGCTCTGGGACGCCGGCCGCAAGCGCCTCTGGGCCCTCGGCACTACCGAACTCCTGCTCATCGAACTCCGGAGCAAGGAGCAGAGCGTCGAGTTCGCGGTCGAGAAGAAATGGGAGCTGCCGACCTCGGGCGGCCACGACCTGTATCCCGCTGCTGACCCCGGGATCCTGTTCGTCACCACCATCCCGCGCGTCTACCGCTTCGACACGCGCGAGGGCGCGTTCGCCCCGCAACCGACCGTGGCCGAAGAGCGGCACATCAAGTCGATCGATCAGCATCCCCGGACCAGGCAGATCGCTTACCACCAGGGCACGGATGACAAGGCGTGGTGGAGCGACACCATCCGCTTCCTGGAGCCGGGGCGGACGCTTCGGGTCCCGGAGGAGCGGCTCTACAAGGTCCGCTGGGACGTGGAGCGGTGAGCACGGTAGTTTCACCGCAGTCTGTTTATTGGTCGAGTCATCCGAATGACTCGGCAATCGACGCAATCAATTCTGTAACGGCGCCCACTCCGTCGGCGACCCAGCGAATGCTGTCGGTCATCGTAAAGTATCTCGCGTTCCAACTGGTACATGACTATGTTCCTGTCGAAACGCGAGAGCCTTTCCAGTGGGCGCAACTCTCATCTGTTCAATGCCTAACAAAAAAACGTTCCGGCACGCCGCCCTGCGGGCGGCGCGCCGGAACGTGGGCTGGTGCTTGTCTCAGTCCACAGCCCAGCCGAGGGGCATGGCCAACTCTCCGGACGCGGCCGGCACGACAGGGCGAATTTTCTCATTCTCGGATGGGCGATGTTCCTGCACGAAGCGTGGCACGGCACGCAAGCACCCTTCCATCAACTCCAGTTCCCAGGGCAGGGGCGGTCGCATGGTCATTCCCCGCTCCTTGCGGAAGATGCCGGGAAATGCCTCGGGGCCAGCGACGGGCCAGCCGTGGCGATGGAGCGCATCCAGGTCGTTGACCGACAGGTTCTGCTCATTCCCGAAAGTGACCGACAGCGCGACCATGTCATGGTCCGAACTCTGATTCCTGCGCAGCTTGCGGAGCTGGTTGATGTCTTCGTAGAGGGCCAGACCAAAGGTCAAGCCAGACTGGCCCATGACGATCGCGTACCAGGGGCCGCCCTGGAACCGGTCGCACTCCACGCGGATTGTTCCCGAATCGCCTACCAGTCGCCAGGGAGCCAGGCGGTAATGCTCGGCGGCGGCACTGAAGAAGCTGCCGACTAGCTCGGGCGTCATGCCTGGCACGGACAGCAAACCAGGCTCCGACTCCCCGAACAGGTGCCGAGTCATGTCGGCGAAAACGAAGTCGATGTGCACCAACTCGGCTTGCATGACCACCGAGATGCCCAACTCGGTCAGATGAGGCTTCAAGATCTGCCAGGTCGAACCGGGCCGGACCTGAATTTCGGTGGGGCGATGAGGCGGCCCCGCCTCGGGCGATTCCATCGCCTCGACAAGCTTCGTCCACATTTGCTCGGCGGATGGTGATTCGTCCAGAATGTCGTTCCCCAGAATCTGATTATCGTCGCGGCTGGTCAGCAGCAGAATCCAGGGTCGGACATTCTCACCGTCGATGGTGATCCATTTCGCCATCTGGCGAAAGTCCGCCTGCCAGTCGTCGGGCTGTCGGGGTAGTTCCTTCAGGCGTTGGATCACTTCCGGCGACGGGTTGAATGGCGGAGGGCTCGCTGGCTGCCGACTCGGCTCGACCATGGCGCGCAGCCAGGCCGAGGCTCCCGGCGTGGACCGCCAGGCTGGCAGCAAGGTCGCGGCCCAGAGGATGGCCTCCTCGCGGCTGCCCAAGCTGTAGTGAGGCGGCCGCTCCATGGGCATGCGCTCGTCGCCGAGGAGGTAGACCAGGAGATACGGATTGACTCTTCGCGCTTCCTCCAGGAGCTGACGGGCTGCTGCCTGGTCGCCTTGCCGATAGGTCGCTAGGACTCGGGCGTAGGCCCACAACGCCGAGGCATCTGTCGGGAAACGCTGGAGCAGTTCAAGGAGGTCGGCGTCTCGTTCCAGTTTCAGGAGCCAGCCGGCGAGGGTATAACGAATTCCCTGGTTGTCGTTGGGGTTCAAGCGGAGCATCTCGCGTAGATGCTCGACGGCTTCCTCGCGGCGGCCGAGATCCCACAAGGCATGGGCCAGCCGCTCACGGGCGCGCATGTAAGGGCGGGTCTCCAGGACGCTCCAGAAACGGCCGACCGCCAGCTCGAAGTTGACCGGGCCGAGAGCACGCTCACCGGCGGCGACCCCGCGCTCGAAATGCTCCAGGGCCGCTTTCGGTCCGCCGGCGTGCTCGCCCAGGACTACATGGGCATCGGCGCAGTCGGCGCTGATCCGCAAGGCTTTCCTGGCCAGCTCGATCCGACTTTGCGGCGAGGGAGCGTCGAAAGCCTGGTAGATCAGCTCCTGCGCGCGAACCAGCGGAGTCTGCTCGTCGCCGCACACCAGGGCGTGCAAGCCCGCTTCCAGGACCCGTCGGTCCGGGAGGACTTGTCGTTTGCTCTTGCCAGCGGAGCTTCGTTTTTTGGCCATCGACCACCTCCTTGTGTCGGCCAGGTGGGAAGCTTAATCCCTGCCGCTCAGCTTGGAGGATTTGCCCGCAGTTGACAAGACGAATGCCTGGAGTGGTGCCAGTGAATTCCGGCGCGCCGACTGGGTCGGCGCGCCGGCTGCTGGCGCGGTGCGGCTATCGGCCAGAACGGCCATGTTGCCTGCTGGAGGGTTGCAGGTGAGCCGGGGATCGGCGGTTGTGGCCGTTATCATTCGGCCGTTTTCCATTTCGGACTTCGCCTTCCGGGTCGGGCTCGAAGCGGGATTTCAAGCCAGCGCGGTATTCAGCCACGGGCAGCAAGGCGCGCTCGCCGGGTTGGCCTTCCACGCGACTGTAGAACGCCACGGCAATCATGTCCCCCACGGCCAGCGTGCGCCTGACGATCTTGCCTTGGAACTCGCGGATCATCGGCATGGAACTGCCTCCTTGGGTTTGACTGGTTTGACTGAATGGGAAATCAAGAAGACACACCTGGCCACGACGATGAGATCGCCGTGGCCGGGTGCCAGAAAGGGAACGGTCACTCGCTGTCGCGGTGGCCATCGCTCGTGGGCAGGTTCGGCGTGGGCGGCGAGTGTCTTCGCGGTCGCGGCAACCGCTGAAGCGCGGGCCAGGCTTCGGGAACGCATGGGTAGCCACCACCGAGGTAGTGGCGGGCAAGGTAGCCACCGACTGCACCGGCCACGGTGCCGGCGGCGAGCAAGAGCAATCTCAGCATCATCACTTTCTCCTGGTTCTTCCGGGTTTCCGGTGGGTAAAAAATCGCCTCTTGGAGGCTAGGGTCACCAAAAAGCGTTCCAAATTAGCCGGTTATTGCGGGTACAGCTCCAGCCCGCCACAGTGAAAGTAGATGGCAATCTTCATGTGTTCC